>NZ_JBXANU010000012.1:0-172638 GCF_058802085.1 Pseudomonas sp. GW822-FHT02G04 | reverse complement strand
TGCCTCAAGGGACGCTCCGCGTCCAGTGACGCGGAGCGTCACGGGCTGCATTCCCACGCAGAGCGTGGGAACGATCAAGCGCCAACCCTCCCTCCGCAACATTTCTGTGCAATCCCCACAAACCAATTTCCCGCATCGCCCGATTTTGGTGCTGTACTGCCTCAAGCAATCCGTGAAAGCGCCAACGCCGCTGGCTGGCATAAGTCTTGCGCGCTTTCCTATAAGTTTAAGGCTCGCAGGAGGCACGCCGTGTCGATTCATGTCGCATTGCATCACGTCACGCATTACCGCTACGACCGCGCCGTCGAGCTCGGTCCGCAGATCGTTCGCCTGCGCCCGGCTGCCCACAGCCGCACGCGGATATTGTCCTATGCGCTGAAAGTCTCGCCCGAGCAGCATTTCATCAACTGGCAGCAAGACCCTCAGGGTAATTACCTGGCGCGGTTGGTGTTCCCGGAGAAAACCGATGAGCTGCGGATCGAAGTCGACCTGCTGGCCGAGATGGCGGTCTTCAATCCCTTCGACTTCTTCCTCGAGCCCTACGCCGAGAAGATCCCTTTCGCCTATGCAGCGGATGAGCGCAAAGAGCTGGCGCCGTACCTGGAAACCTTGCCCCTGACGCCGACATTCAAGGCCTATCTGGACGGCATCGACCGCACGCCGCTGCCCAGCGTGGATTTCCTCGTCGCACTCAACCAGCGCCTGAGCGAAGACATCGGTTACCTGATTCGTATGGAGCCGGGCGTACAGACCCCGGAATACACCCTCGAGCATGCCTCCGGCTCCTGCCGCGACTCGGCGTGGTTGCTGGTGCAATTGCTGCGCAACCTCGGCCTGGCGGCACGATTCGTCTCCGGTTACCTGATTCAGCTGACCGCCGACGTCAAAAGCCTCGACGGTCCCTCGGGCACCGAAGTGGATTTCACTGACCTGCATGCCTGGTGCGAGGTCTATTTGCCCGGTGCCGGCTGGATCGGCCTGGACGCGACCTCAGGACTGTTTGCCGGTGAAGGACACATTCCGTTGGCGTGCAGTCCCGACCCATCCTCTGCGGCACCGATCAGTGGTTTGGTGGAACCGTGCGAGTGCGAATTCACCCACGAAATGTCGGTCGAGCGGATTTGGGAAGCGCCAAGGGTTACCAAACCCTACACCGAAGACCAATGGCTGGCGATTCAGGCGTTGGGCCGGCAGATCGATGCCGATTTGCTCGAAGGCGACGTGCGCCTGACCATGGGCGGCGAGCCGACGTTCGTTTCCATCGATGACCCGGATGGCGCCGAGTGGAACACCGCCGCGCTCGGGCCAGACAAACGGCGCCTCTCCGCCGAACTGTTCCAGCGCATGCGCAAGCATTACGCACCCAAGGGCCTGGTGCATTTCGGTCAGGGCAAGTGGTACCCCGGCGAGCAACTGCCGCGCTGGTCGCTGAACTGCTACTGGCGCCGCGATGGCGTGCCGATCTGGCACAACAGCGCGCTGATCGCTGATGAGCAGGAAGATTACGGCGCCGATGGCGAACTGGCCGGGCGTTTCCTGGCGAGTGTCGCCGAACGCTTGAAAATTCCGACACGCTTCGTGTTCCCGGCCTACGAAGACAATTTCTATTACCTCTGGCGCGAAGGCGCCTTACCGCAGAACGTCAGCGCTGAAGACTCACGTCTGGAAGAACCTTTGGAGCGTGCGCGCCTGCGCAAAGTCTTCAGCCAAGGCCTGGACAAGGTCATCGGGCAGGTCCTGCCGCTGGCGCGCACCGCCAAGGGCGATCAATGGCAGAGCGGTCGCTGGTATCTGCGCGAGGAACACTGCCGGCTGGTGCCGGGGGATTCGCCACTGGGTTATCGCTTGCCGCTCGGCTCGCAGCCTTGGGTGAAAGCCGCGGAATACCCGTTCATTCACCCCACGGACCCGAATCAGGATTTCCCGGCGCTGCCGGATACCGACCAGCTACAGAATCACGCTCAACCGAAAACGGCCGACGAGCGTGTGCCCGAGATCGACCAGTCCGCCGACTGGCTGACCCGCACCGCGTTCTGCGCCGAAGCGCGCGAAGGTCGGTTGTACCTGTTCATGCCACCACTGGAGCGGGTCGAGGACTATCTGGAGCTGGTCGCCGCCATCGAAGCCACTGCCGAGGAGCTGCATTGCCCGGTACTGCTGGAAGGCTATGAACCGCCGAGCGATCCGCGCCTGAGCAACTTCCGCATTACCCCGGATCCGGGTGTGATCGAGGTCAACGTCCAGCCGTCCGCCACCTGGGACGAGTTGGTGGAACGCACCGAGTTTCTTTATGAAGAGGCGCGCCAGACCCGGCTGACCACCGAGAAATTCATGATCGACGGCCGGCACACCGGCACCGGCGGCGGTAACCATTTCGTCCTGGGTGGCGCGACCCCGGCTGACTCACCGTTTCTGCGCCGTCCCGATCTGCTGCGCAGCCTGATCAGCTACTGGCATAACCACCCATCCCTGTCCTACCTGTTTTCCGGGCTGTTCATCGGCCCGACATCCCAGGCACCGCGGGTGGACGAAGCGCGCAACGATTCGTTGTATGAACTGGAAATCGCCTTCGCCCAGATGCCGAAGCCGGGCGAAGAATGCCCGCCCTGGCTGGTGGATCGCTTGTTGCGCAATTTGCTGATCGACGTGACCGGCAACACCCACCGCGCCGAGTTCTGCATCGACAAACTCTATTCACCGGACGGCGCCACCGGACGCCTCGGCCTGCTGGAACTGCGAGCCTTTGAAATGCCGCCCCATGCGCGCATGAGCCTGGCTCAGCAGTTGTTGTTGCGGGCGCTGGTGGCGCGCTTCTGGCGCGAGCCTTATGCGCCGCCGAAGCTGGCGCGTTGGGGCACCGAACTGCACGACCGGTTCCTGCTACCGCACTTTATCGAGCAGGATTTCGCCGATGTCATCGTCGACCTGAATGCCGCCGGCTATCCGGTGCGGGCCGAGTGGTTCGCGGCGCATCTGGAGTTCCGTTTTCCCAAGGTCGGTGACTACGCCGTCAGCGGCATCGAACTGGAATTGCGTCAGGCGCTGGAGCCCTGGCATGTGTTGGGCGAGGAGGGCAGTGCGGGCGGTACCGTGCGTTATGTGGATTCATCCCTGGAACGCTTGCAGGTCAAGCTTACGGGGCTGCCGCCGCAACGTTATCTGCTGACCTGCAACGGCATTCCGGTGCCGTTGCAACCCACCGGTCGGGTCGGCGAGTTCGTCGCCGGTGTACGTTTCCGGGCCTGGCAACCGTACAACTGTCTGCAACCGACTATCCCGGTCCACGCACCGCTGGTGTTCGACTTGCTCGACACCTGGATGGGGCGCTCGCTGGGCGGTTGTCAGTACCACGTCGCCCATCCGGGCGGGCGCAACTACGACAGCCTGCCGGTGAACGCCAATGAGGCCGAGAGCCGGAGGATGGCGCGTTTCTTCCGCGTCGGACACTCGCCAGGGAAACTTCCGATACCGAATCTGGAAATCAACGACGAGCTGCCGATGACGCTCGATTTACGACGTTTTTAAACCGTACGCGACGCTCGGATTTTTCGTCTATCCGGGCGTCATGAGCCTGCGTTAGTCTGACCGTTCTTTGCTGTCTGCCGAGCTTTCCATGCCTGACCTGCTTGACCGCTACCCGTTGACCGCGGGCACCTATCACGAACTGCTCGACAACAGCGGCGCCGTGCGCCCGCACTGGCGGCGGCTGTTCGATCAATTGCAACGCAGCACGCCAGCGCAACTGGTGCAGCGTCAGGCGCTGCTGACCCGACAGATTCAGGAAAACGGCGTGACCTACAATGTCTACGCCGACCCCAAGGGCGCCGATCGGCCGTGGGAGCTGGATTTGTTGCCTCATGTGATTGCAGCCGATGAGTGGCAGCAGTTATCGGCCGGGATCGCTCAACGGGCGCGTTTGCTCAATGCTGTGCTGGCAGACCTGTACGGTCCTCAACGTTTGATCGCCGAAGGCCTGCTGCCGGCTGAACTGGTGTTCGGTCATAACAACTTCCTCTGGCCTTGCCAGGGCATTGCACCGCCCGACGGGGCTTTTCTGCATCTGTATGCCGTGGACTTGGCGCGCACGCCTGACGGTCGCTGGTGGGTGACCGCCGACCGCACCCAAGCGCCATCCGGTGCCGGTTACGCTCTGGAAAACCGCACCATCGTGTCCCGAGCCTTCCCCGAGTTGTACCGCGACTTGAAGGTGCGGCATCTGTCCGGGTTCTTCCGCACACTTCAGGAAACGCTCGCCCGGCAGGCGCCGAGCGATGATGAAGCGCCACTGGTGGTCCTGCTGACACCGGGGCGTTTCAACGAAAGCTATTTCGAGCACTTGTACCTGGCTCGTCAGCTCGGTTATCCACTGGTGGAAGGCGGCGATCTGACTGTCCGCGATGCCACGGTGTACCTGAAAACCTTGAGCGGATTGCGCCGGGTTCACGCGATCATGCGTCGGCTCGACGATGATTTCTGCGACCCGCTGGAGCTGCGCACCGACTCGGCCCTTGGCGTGCCGGGGCTGCTCGAAGCGGTGCGTCAGGGCCGGGTGCTGGTGGCCAACGCCCTCGGCAGCGGTGTGCTGGAGTCGCCGGGTTTGCTGGGCTTCCTGCCGAGAATCAATCAATTCCTGTTCGGCGAAGAATTGATCCTGCCGTCCATCGCAACCTGGTGGTGCGGCGAAGCGCCGGTGCTGGCCCAGGCCCTGGAAAAACTGCCGGAACTGTTGATCAAACCGGCGTTTCCGTCGCAGAGCTTTGCACCGGTGTTTGGGCGTGATTTGAGTGAAAAACAGCGCCAGGCTCTGGCCGAGCGCATGCAGGCACGGCCTTATGCCTATGTTGCGCAAGAATTGGCGCAACTGTCCCAGGCGCCGATCTGGCAGGCCGAAGGCGGACAGTTGCAACCGCGAGCCATTGGCATGCGGGTGTATGCGGTGGCCAGTCGGGAGGGTTATCGAGTGCTGTCCGGTGGCTTGACCCGGGTTGCCGCCGAGGCCGATGCCGAAGCGGTGTCGATGCAGCGCGGCGGTGCGAGCAAGGACACCTGGGTATTGGGCGATCACCCGCCCAGCGGCGAACAGTGGAAAGCCCAGCGCAACATTGGCGTTCACGATCTGGTGCGCCGTGATCCGTATCTGCCGTCGCGGGTGGTCGAGAATCTGTTCTGGTTCGGCCGTTACTGCGAGCGCTGTGATGACAGCGCGCGGCTGCTGCGGATCATGCTGGCGCGCTATGTCGATGGCGATGACCCGCAAGCCCTGGAAGCGGCGGTCGATCTCGGTGAACGGCTGAATCTGTTGCCGGAGGAGGGCGAGTTGCCGGAGCGATTGCTGGCGGCGCTGCTCGGCGATGATTGGCCGTTCAGCCTGCGCTCCAATCTGCAGCGTTTGCAGTGGGCGGCTTCGCAAGTACGCGGCAAGCTCTCGAGAGAGAACTGGCAAGCGCTGGTGGAGTTACAGCGCGAGGCTATGGGGCTGGAAACCGAAGAGCCGGATTTCGGCGAGTTGCTGGACTTCCTCAACCGGTTGGTGATGTCGCTGGCGGCGCTGTCCGGTTTTGCCCTCGACGACATGACCCGGGACGAAGGCTGGCGTTTCCTGATGATCGGTCGGCGGATCGAGCGGCTGCAATTTCTCAGCGGCAGTCTGGCGGCGTTTTTGCGCGGCGCCGGGGCTTTCGATCAGGCCGGGCTGGAATGGCTGCTGGAACTGGGTAACAGCAGCATCACCTACCGCTCGCGATACCTGGCGGTAGCGCAATTGATCCCGGTGCTCGACCTGTTGCTGCTCGATGAACAAAACCCGCACGCGGTGCTGTTCCAGTTGAAACTGGTGACCCGTACGTTGAAGCGCTTGAACGACGACTTCGGCGCGCCGCGCGAAACAGGTCTGCTGCAGTTGGTGGAGCGGCTGGCGCACTTCGATCTGGGCTGTCTGGAGAACTCGCTGTTCGGCGAAGCCAGTGTTCACGCCGTCGTAGAGGGGCTGGCGGATCTGCTGCAAGAGATCGCCGATGCCAGCGGACAGGTGTCGGATCGCCTGGCCTTGCGCCATTTCGCCCATGTCGATGATGTCAGCCAGCGCACGGTGTCCGTCTGATGAGTGCCCATTACCAGATTTTCCACGACACCCATTATCACTACGACAGCCCGGTATCCCTGGCCCAGCAACTGGCGCACCTGTGGCCGCGCGCCTGTGCCTGGCAGCGCTGTACCGAACAGCAGTTGCAGATCAGTCCCCAGCCGACTTCACGCCGGGATGAGCTGGATGTGTTCGGCAATCCGCTGACCCGGTTGGCGTTCGAGCGCCCCCACGATGAGTTGCTGGTCAACGCTCGGCTCACCGTCGAAGTGCTGGAACGGCCGTCACTGGACTTCAATCAATCACCGGCCTGGGAAGCGACCTGCAACGCGCTGACCTACAGCAGTCAGCCACTCTCGCCTGCGTTGCTGGAAGCCTGCCGTTATCGGTTCGAATCGCCCTACGTGCATTTGAAGCGCAGTTTCGTCGAGTTCTCCGAAAGTTGCTTTCCTGCTGGCCGGCCATTGCTGCTGGGTGTTCAAGCGTTGATGGAGAAGATCTTCAGCGAGTTCACCTTCGACGCCGAAGCGACCCAAGTGGCGACGCCGCTGGTGGAGGTGCTGGAGAGGCGTCGTGGGGTTTGCCAGGACTTTGCGCATTTGATGCTTGCTTGCCTGCGCTCCCGTGGGTTGGCGGCGCGGTACATCAGCGGCTATCTGCTGACACAGCCCCCACCGGGCCAGCCACGACTGATCGGTGCCGATGCGTCGCATGCTTGGGTATCGGTGTTTTGCCCGGTGCTGGGCTGGGTGGATTTTGACCCGACCAACAATGTGCAACCGTCGCTGGAGCACATCACCCTGGCCTGGGGCCGGGATTTTTCCGATGTGTCGCCGTTGCGTGGGGTGATTCTGGGCGGCGGCAGCCACGACCCGGAGGTTCGGGTGACGGTGATGCCATTGGAGTAATGCAGACCCCATGTGGGAATGTATTTTTTTGGAGGAAGGTTTCAAATTGGCCTGTGAGGGTCAGCAACATCGTTGCTGACCCTGGACACAGATCCGGTGGGCCTGATCAGATCATCGGGCCCGGAGGGTCTCAGGCGTCGGGCGCCTGATCTTTCGGTGCTTCAACATCATCTTCTGCCGCCACTTCACCTTCTGCATCCGGGTTCAGTGCTGCTGCTTCTTCTTCAGCTGTAGCTTTCTTGCGCTGAAGCTTTTCCTCTTTCTTCTGCTCCTTGGCCAAGTCTCTCTGACGTTTGGCGAAGGAATAATTAGGTTTAGCCATGGGCGATCCTCTGGGGTCGAAGGTGAGGTTGAGCGGCGCATATTCTGCCCTGTATCGGCACCGAGCCGTTAGCTGGGTTTTTGCTCGGTCCATTTTGGCGGTACCGAGGGTTGCCAGGCGTCCAGTGCATCGAGCAGGGTTTGCGGTGATTCGCTCATTTGCAGCATGTCACGGTGCTGCCCGCGAACGAAGCCTTCGCCGACGATATGATCGAGAAAAGACGTCAACTTGCTGTAGAAACCGTTCACTTCCAGCAAACCCAGCGGTTTGCCGTGATAACCGAGCTGGCCCCAGGTCCAGACTTCGAACAGCTCCTCCAGCGTGCCCAGGCCGCCGGGCAGGGCGATGAAGGCATCGCTGAGCTCGGCCATTCGCGCCTTGCGCGCATGCATGCCGTCGACCACTTCCAGGCGGGTCAGGCCGCTGTGGCCGATTTCCTTGTCTTTGAGGCTCTGCGGAATGATCCCGATCACTTCGCCACCGGCCGCGAGTGCGGCATCGGCCACAATCCCCATCAGCCCGACAGCGCCGCCGCCATAGACTAGGGTCAGCTTGCGCTCGGCCAATGCACGCCCCAAGGCGACAGCCGCTTCACGATAAGCCGGATTGGTGCCGGTGCTGGCACCGCAAAATACACAAACGGACGTTAAAGACATGCCTTGCTCCATGGTCAATCAGGACCACAGAGTAAAGGCAGGCTCGCATCGTTCCAAGGGTTAAACCGCGCGTTCAGGTGTTTCGTAAGTGCCACTGGCGCCACAGGCGTAGGCGGCCAACAAACTGCTCAACAAGCTGCTGAAAGACATGACAGACGCTCCAGGTGAGTAATGATGGCCCTGATGATAGGGCCGTCCCAGACGTCTGGCTGGTAGATTGTTTCGATGAGTGTCATAGCCCGAAAGTTGTATACAATTTTTGATTCAGGTCATAGGAACTTGCGAAGATTTCAGGCAGTCTTCTGTCCATTCGCACTTTTGTTAACCCTGCCTTGGAGATTCACCATGTTTGCCAAACTTGTTGCGGTATCCCTGCTGACACTGGCCAGCAGCCAATTGATGGCTGCCGAGTGCAAGACGACCATCGACTCCACCGATCAAATGTCCTTCAACACCAAGACCATTGAAATCGACAAAAGCTGCAAGACCTTCACCGTTGAACTGACCCACTCCGGCAGCCTGCCGAAAAACGTCATGGGCCATAACCTGGTGATCAGCAAAGAGGCTGACATGCAGCCGATCGCCACCGACGGCCTGTCGGCTGGCATCGACAAGGATTACCTGAAAGAAGGTGATACCCGCGTCATCGCTCACACCAAAGTCATCGGCGCTGGCGAAAAGGATTCTGTGACGTTCGATGTGTCGAAGCTCAATGCAGCCGAAAAATACGGCTTCTTCTGCTCGTTCCCGGGCCACATCTCGATGATGAAAGGCACGGTTACCCTGAAGTAATCGATTCAAACGCATAAAAAAAGCGTCCACCCGGGACGCTTTTTTTGTGCTCATTTCTACAGGGGGCAGAATCAAGGCGCGAACGGCATCACACGCTTGTGATGAGTCTTCTTGTACGTATCACAAATGATCTTGAACGCTTCCTCGCGCACCGGTTCGCCGTGCAGGAAGGCGTCGATCTCGGCGTAGGTCACGCCGTGGGACGCTTCGTCCGGTTTGCCCGGTGACAGGTCTTCGAGGTCGGCGGTCGGGATTTTTTCCACCAGCGACTCTGGCGCGCCGAAGCTGCGGGCAATTGCCCGGACCTGATTTTTCACCAGGCCGCTCAGCGGTGCGAGGTCGCAGGCACCGTCACCGAACTTGGTGAAGAAACCCATCACGGCTTCTGCCGCGTGGTCGGTGCCGATCACCAGGCCATGAGCCGCGCCAGCGATGGTGTATTGCGCGACCATGCGCATCCGCGCCTTGGTATTGCCCAATACGAAATCCACCGAGACTGCCTCCTTGCCTTCGAAGGCTGCCACTTCACTGGCCAGGGATTTGACTGCCGGGCCGATGTTCACCGTGTGGCGCTCGTCCGGGGCAATGAAGTCCACCGAGGCCTGGGCGTCGTGTTCATCGAACTGCGTCTGGTACGGCAGGCGCACGGCGATGAACTTGTAGCGGTTATCACCGGTGCGTTCACGCAGTTCACGTACGGCGCGTTGGGCCAGCAGGCCGGCGGTCAGGGAGTCGACGCCGCCGCTGATACCGAGCACCAGGGCCTTGAGCCCGGAATTGACCAGGCAATCCTGAATGAAGGTGATTCGCCGGGCGACTTCAGCCTCAAGGGCGAGTTGATCCACAAACGGCGGTTGGACCTTGAGCTGTTCAGCAATCTCACGCTGTACGGCTTGCATGAATTCACTCCTTGCTTGATGTACTGGAAAGGGTGGCAGGTACTTGGAAAACGTGTCGCAAATAGGCGACGAAATTCGGGTCTTTGCAGTGAGTCTTGCCAGGCTCATCAGAAATCTTGGCCACCGGTTGGCCGTTGCATGCAGTCATTTTAAGCACGATGCTCATCGGTTCGACACCCGGAATGTCACAGGTCAGGTTAGTGCCGATACCGAAACTGACATTGATCCGACCGCGCAATGCCCGAAAAATCTCCAGGGACTTGGGCAACGTCAGGCTGTCGGAAAACACCAGGGTCTTGCTCATCGGGTCGATGCCCAGCTTGTGGTAGTGGGCGATGGCCTTTTCCGCCCAGAGCACCGGGTCACCGGAATCGTGACGCAAGCCGTCGAAGAGTTTGGCAAAGAACAGGTCGAAATCGCCGAGAAACGCATCGGAAGTGATGCAGTCGGTCAGGGCGATCCCCAGCAGGCCACGGTACTCGCGGACCCAGCAGTCGAGGGCGGCGATCTGGCTGTCGATCAGCCGCGGACCGAGTTGCTGGTGGGCCATGATCCATTCGTGGGCCATGGTGCCCAGCGGCTTCATGTCCAGCTCGCGGGACAGGTGCACGTTGCTGGTGCCGACAAAGCGACCGGGGAAGTCATGCTTGAGCACGTTCACCACTTCTTCCTGCACACGGTACGAGAAGCGCCGGCGAGTGCCGAAATCGGCTACCTGCAACTCGGACAATTCATCGCTGCTGGCGTTGGCGGTCAGCCAGTCGAACTTGCGATAGAGCTGCTCGCGGGCCTGTTCCAGGACGATTTCCCGGTAGCGATAGCGGTTTCGCACTTCGCTGACCATGGCCAGCAGCGGCACTTCGAACAGAATCACGTGCAGCCATGGCCCGCGCAGGCGGATGAACAACTCGCCGTTTTCAATGCCGGTGTGGATATAACGCAAATTGAAACGGAACAGCCCGAGAAAACGCAGGAAATCCGGTTTCAGGAAGCTGATGCGCTCCAGGAAGCTCAACTGATCGGCGCTCAGGCTCAACTCGGCCAGGCGTTCGATCTGGAAACGGATCTCCGCCAGGTACGGGCGCAGATCCTCGCTGTTACGGCAACGAAACTCCCATTCGACTTCTACGTTAGGGTAGTTGTGCAGCACCGCCTGCATCATCGTCAGTTTGTAGAAGTCGGTGTCGAGCAGGTTCTGCACGATACGATCGGCAAACACACTCTCGCTCATAACGGGGTCTCCAGGCTGGCCGCGGCCCGTGGCAACGGCGTTGCAGCTGTTTCAATGAATGGGGCTAGTGGCGCATATCAGCGGTGAGGATTGCCAGCAATTTTTTGTGGCGAGGGGGCTTGCCCCCGTTCGGCTGCGCAGCAGTCGTAAATTCGGCATGCAAGATTTGCTGGAAGGGCCGCGATTACAAGTTTTGGGGCCGCTACGCGACCCAACGGGGGCAAGCCCCCTCGCCACAGAGGTCGTGTGATATTTCAACTTTGCGGTGCATCCGGATTATTTACCCGCTCCAGCATCCACTTCACAAAATCCCGCACCTTGGGCACTTCCGCCGAATGCTCCGGATACGCCAGGTAATAGGCGTCGGTGCTGGGCATTGCATGCTGCCAGGGAATGACCAGTTTGCCGTCGGCCAATTCCTCTTCCACCAGAAACTTCGGTAGCAGCGCCACACCACAGCCAACCTGGGCGGCGCGGATGCACATATAGAACGTTTCGAAACGCGGGCCGTGGTAGCTGTGTTCAGTGTGGTAGCCCTGGCTGTCGAACCAGTCGTGCCAGGCCTGGGGCCGGGAAGCGTTTTGCAGCAGGACCAGGTCGGTGAGTTGGGTCGGATCGGTGAACGGTGTGTCCGGCAGACTGCCCGGGGCACACACAGGAACAAGCTCTTCGCCAAACAGCTTCAGGCATTCGGTGCCGGGCCGTGAGCCCTGGCCGAAGTAGAACGCCAGGTCGCTGCGACCTTGCAGCAGATCGTCGGCTTCCTGTTCGCTGCACAGGTCCAGATGGATTGACGGATGACGCAGACGCCAGCCTTTCAAGCGTGGCACCAGCCAGCGCGCGCCGAAGGTCGGAGGCGTAGAGACGCGCAAGACTTCGGTGTCACCGCCGTAGGAGCGCAGGTAATGGGTCGACATTTCGACTTGGGTGAGGATTTTTCGCACCTCCACCAAATACAAATCGCCGGCGGGGGTCATTTGCAGGCGTCGGCGCACCCGGCGGAACAGCAGGTGCTGCAACAACTCTTCGAGTTGCGCGACCTGTTTGCTCACGGCGCTCTGGGTCAGGTTCAGCTCTTCGGCGGCGCGGGTGAAGCTCAAATGCCGGGTCACGGCCTCGAAACACTGCAGCGCAGTGATCGACGGCAAATAGCGTTTATTCAGCATCGGTTCTCCTTGTTCTTGTCGCTCCGCCGGCACTTTACGTTGCGGCAGATTCACAGCATGAATAAACGGAATGATATCTCGCTTAATCGTCGTTTGTTGGAGAACCTCGGGAGCGCTAAAACTACAGGTCAGATCAGTCGAATTAATCCGGCTGCACGTTTTCTGTTTCTGCTCGAGGAGTGACCCATGGTTGCCGCATTGCTTGATCGTCTTGGTGTGAACCCGGCCCTGTACCAGAACGGCAAAGTGCCGGTGCATTCGCCCATCGACGGTAGTCGGATTGCCGCCGTGAACTGGGAAGGCGCCGCTGAAGTCGAGCAGCACATCAGTCGCGCAGATCATGCGTTCGAGTTGTGGCGCAAGGTGCCGGCGCCGCGCCGTGGCGAACTGGTGCGTCAATTGGGCGACATCCTGCGCGAATACAAGGCCGATCTCGGTGAGCTGGTTTCCTGGGAAGCCGGCAAGATCACTCAGGAAGGCCTGGGTGAAGTTCAGGAAATGATCGACATCTGCGACTTCGCGGTCGGTCTGTCCCGTCAGCTGTACGGTTTGACCATCGCCTCCGAGCGTCCTGGCCACCACATGCGCGAAACCTGGCACCCGCTGGGCATCGTTGGCGTGATCAGCGCGTTCAACTTCCCGGTCGCCGTCTGGGCCTGGAACGCGACGCTGGCGCTGGTCTGCGGCAACCCGGTGATCTGGAAACCTTCGGAGAAAACCCCGCTGACCGCACTGGCCTGTCAGGCGCTGTTCGACCGCGTCCTGAAGAACTTCAGCGATGCTCCGCCGCACCTGAGCCAAGTGATCATCGGCGGTCGCGATGCCGGTGAAGCCTTGGTCGATGACCCGCGTGTCGCGCTGGTAAGCGCCACCGGCAGCACCCGCATGGGCCGCGAAGTGGCGCCGAAAATCGCTGCACGTTTCGCCCGCAGCATTCTGGAACTGGGCGGTAACAACGCGATGATCCTCGGCCCAAGCGCCGATCTGGACATGGCCGTAAGGGCGATTCTGTTCAGCGCCGTCGGCACAGCCGGTCAGCGTTGCACCACCTTGCGTCGCCTGATTGCCCACGAATCGGTGAAAGAAGAAATCGTCACCCGCCTGAAAGCCGCTTACTCCAAGGTGCGCATCGGCCATCCGCTGGAAGGCAACCTGGTCGGGCCGCTGATCGACAAGCACAGCTTCGACAACATGCAGGACGCGCTGGAGCAGGCCTTGAGCGAAGGCGGTCGGGTGTTTGGCGGCCAGCGTCAACTGGAAGACAAATTCCCCAACGCTTACTACGTTTCGCCAGCCATCGTCGAAATGCCGGAACAGAGCGATGTGGTGCGCGACGAAACCTTCGCGCCGATTCTGTACGTGATCGGTTACACCGATTTCGAAGAGGCATTGCGCCTGAACAACGCCGTGCCACAAGGCCTGTCGTCGTGCATCTTCACCACCGACGTGCGTGAAGCCGAGCGGTTCATGTCGGCGGTGGGCAGCGATTGCGGCATCGCCAACGTCAACATCGGCCCGAGCGGCGCGGAAATCGGCGGCGCGTTTGGCGGCGAGAAGGAAACGGGCGGCGGTCGTGAGTCGGGCTCCGATGCATGGCGCGGGTACATGCGCCGTCAGACCAATACCGTGAACTATTCGCTGGAATTGCCGTTGGCTCAGGGGATTACGTTCGACTAAATCTTGAGTCAAGCAGTGATCCAATGTTGTTGATCGTTCCCACGCTCTGCGTGGGAATGCCTCAATGGACGCTCTGCGTCCGCTTGTGGGACGCGGAGCGTCCCGGGCTGCATTCCCACGCAGAGCGTGGGAACGATCGGGTTGGTTAGGTTTCTGATTGGAGTCTGGCAATGCCGTTACGCGAAGAGTGTCTTTGGGAAAAACTGACGCCGCAAAGGCCCGACAATGCGGCACTCAAGGGTGAGGTGACAGTGGATGTCTGCGTCATCGGTGCCGGTTTCACCGGGCTGTCGGCGGCGGTGCATCTGCTGGAGCAAGGCAAAAGCGTCTGTGTGCTGGAAGCGCATCGCGCAGGCCATGGCGGTTCGGGGCGTAACGTCGGGCTGGTCAACGCCGGGATGTGGATTCCTCCGGACGAAATCGAAGCCGGTTTTGGCAAAGCGGTCGGCAGTCAGCTCAACCGTATGCTTGGAGCGGCGCCGTCGCTGGTATTCAGTCTCGTCGACAAATACAACATCGATTGCCAGTGGCGCCGCGAAGGCACGCTGCACATGGCGCACAACGCGCGTGGCGAGGCGGACCTGCGCAGTCGTGAAGAACAATGGAAACGTCGCGGGGCACCGGTGGAGTTGTTGACCGGAGCTGCCTGCGAACAAGCCACGGGCACCAGGAAAATCGCCGCCGCGCTGCTCGACCGGCGTGCCGGCACGATCAACCCGATGGCCTACACCACTGGGCTGGCCAACGCGGCCATTGGCCTCGGCGGTCAGTTGTTCGATCATTCCCCGGTGACCCGACTCGAACGTCAGGGCCAGCGCTGGTCGGTACAGACCGCCCAGGGTTCGGTGCTGGCCGAACAGGTGGTGATCGCCTCCAATGCTTATACCGAAGGCGACTGGACGGAACTGCGCCGCAACTTCTTCCCCGGTTATTACTATCAAGTGGCTTCGGTACCGCTGACCGAAGACGCCGCGCAGCAAATTCTGCCCGGTGGCCAAGGCTCCTGGGACACCCGGCAGGTGCTCAGCAGCATCCGTCGCGATGCCGAAGGGCGGTTGTTGCTCGGCAGCCTCGGCAATGGCAACCAGAAACCGACCTGGTTCCTCAAAGCCTGGGCCGACCGGGTTCAGCAGCATTACTTCCCCTACCTGAAACCGGTGGAATGGGAGTGCACCTGGACCGGTTGTATTGCCTTCACCCCCGATCATTTGATGCGCCTGTTCGAGCCGGCACCGGGTCTGGTGGCCGTCACCGGTTACAACGGTCGAGGCGTGACCACCGGCACAGTAGTCGGCAAGGCCTTCGCCGACTACTTGTGTAACGGAAATCCTCAAGCCCTGCCGATTCCCTTCGCACCCATGCAGCCATTGGCGGGTGTGGGGCTGCGAAGCTGCCTGTATGAGGCCGGTTTTTCGCTGTATCACGCGGGCCAGTGCCTGCGGATCGTGATCTGATTGTTGAAATATGTTGCTGGAAGCAGCGCTTTTCAGCGAAGCGGCTAGCCTGTAATGGTGCGGGTTGTAGCAGTTGCGCACCGCCAGTGTGCAGTTCGGTGACGCAGGCTGTTACAGGCTGGTTGCACATCGTTTGGCGCTGCGGTTGCAATGATGGCGCAGGCGGGTTGCGCCTTTTGAAATAAATGGTTTCACCTCCCGCGGTTTAGACGGTTGCACGCCCAATGAAAATGGGATCGAAACAGTCGAAATAACAAGAAAGCAGCGACTTTTTTCAGAATAAAAAACCGATGGCACGGCCCTTGCTCTGAGCATTCAGTGAAGTCGCAGTGCCAACTAAAAAAAACCTTGGAGCACCACCTCATGTCCCAGACGTTTTACAAGAAAGGCTTTCTGGCCCTCGCAGTGGCAGCTGCGTTGGGTGTTTCTGCGTTTGCACAGGCTGATGTGAAAATCGGTGTGGCGGGCCCGATGACAGGCGCCAACGCGGCATTTGGCGAGCAGTACATGAAGGGTGCACAGGCAGCCGCTGATGCGGTCAACGCCGCCGGCGGTATCAACGGGGAAAAGATCGTACTGGTCAAAGGCGATGACGCCTGCGAGCCGAAGCAGGCTGTGACGGTCGCCAAGGACCTGACTGAAAAGAAAGTCGTTGGTGTGGTAGGTCACTTCTGCTCCTCGTCGACCATCCCTGCCTCCGAGATCTACGACGAAGCCGGCATCATCACGATCACCCCAGGTTCCACCAATCCCAAGGTGACCGAGCGCGGCCTGAGTGCCATGTTCCGCATGTGCGGGCGTGACGACCAGCAAGGTATCGTCGCTGGCGACTATGTCGTCGACGTGCTCAAGGGCAAGAAAGTCGCCGTACTGCACGACAAAGACACCTATGGCCAAGGCTTGGCAGATGCCACCAAGGCTCAACTGATCAAGCGCGGCGTAACGCCGGTACTGTATGAAGGCTTGACTCGCGGCGAGAAAGACTTCAGCGCCGTCGTCACCAAGATCCGTGCGGCCGGTGCCGACGTGGTCTACTTCGGCGGCTTGCACCCGGAAGCCGGTCCACTGGTTCGGCAACTGCGTGAACAGGGCCTCAAAGACGTCAAGTTCATGTCCGATGACGGCATCGTGACTGACGAACTGGTGACCACCGCCGGTGGCCCACAGAACGTTGATGGCGTACTGATGACCTTCGGCGCCGACCCACGTCTGCTGCCAGACAGCAAGACCGTGGTAGACGCCTTCCGCAAGGCCGGCACCGAACCTGAAGGCTACACCCTGTACGCCTACGCCTCGGTCCAGACCCTGGCCGCAGCGTTCAATGGCGCCAAATCCAACAAGGGCGAAGACGCTGCCAAATGGCTGAAAGCCAATCCGGTCAAAACCGTCATGGGCGAGAAGACCTGGGACAGCAAGGGCGACCTGAAAGTCTCCGACTACGTGGTTTACCAGTGGGACAAGGACGGCAAATACCACCAGCTGGAAAAACAGAAGTGATATGAGCGTGTGACCGGCCTGTGGCGAGGGAGCTTGCTCCCGTTGGACTGCGCAGCAGTCCTGTTTCAGGGGACGCTTTGCGACCCAGCGGGAGCAAGCTCCCTCGCCACAAAGGATTGTGTTCACCGTTATTAGCTGACTGGTTCCGCCAGAAGGCTCGTCTGTCTTTTCTCGTAGAGCTGCACACAACCGAGTTGCGCCGGCGGCTGAACCCCGGTCCGTCGCACCCGGCTTCTGTGCAGTCTCTCAAATGCGTGAGATTGCGTTATGGATGGTATTTTCCTGCAGCAACTGGTCAACGGCCTGACCCTCGGGTCGGTCTATGGCCTGATCGCCATCGGCTACACAATGGTCTATGGCATCATCGGCATGATCAACTTCGCCCATGGCGAGGTTTATATGATCTCTGCGTACCTCGCGGCGATCAGTCTGGCTCTGCTGGCTTACTTCGGTATTGAATCCTTCCCGCTGCTGATGCTCGGCACCCTGGTTTTCACCATCATCGTCACCGCGGTGTATGGTTGGGTCATCGAGCGTGTCGCTTACAAACCGCTGCGCAACTCCACCCGACTGGCACCGCTGATCAGCGCCATCGGTATTTCACTGATCCTGCAAAACTATGCACAGATCAGTCAGGGCGCCCGTCAACAGGGTGTACCGACACTGCTGACCGGTGCATGGCGAGTCGAAGTCGGGAGCGGCTTCGTTCAACTCACCTACACCAAGATCTTCATTCTGGTCGCCGCATTCGTCGGCATGGGCCTGCTGACCTACGTCATCAAGTACACCAAACTCGGCCGCATGTGCCGCGCCACTCAGCAAGATCGCAAGATGGCTTCGATTCTGGGGATCAACACCGATCGGGTGATTTCCTACGTGTTCATCATCGGTGCAGCGATGGCGGCCCTGGCCGGCGTGTTGATCACCATGAACTACGGCACGTTCGACTTCTACGCAGGCTTCGTCATCGGGATCAAGGCGTTCACCGCGGCGGTACTCGGCGGGATCGGCTCACTGCCCGGCGCCATGCTGGGAGGGATCATTCTCGGGATCTCCGAGTCGCTGTTCTCGGGGCTGGTCAACTCGGATTACAAAGACGTTTTCAGCTTCTCGCTGCTCGTTCTTGTTCTGGTCTTTCGGCCCCAAGGCCTGCTTGGCCGTCCTCTTGTGTCGAAGGTGTAAGCGATGTCTTCAACCACTAAAAAAACCATTGATGTCAAAAAAAGCCTGGTTGACGCGATTCTTGCCGGCCTCATCGCCCTGATTGTGTTCGGCCCGATTGTCGGCATCGTCCTGGATGGCTACGGCTTCAACCTGCAGCCGACGCGCGTGGCATGGATAGTCGCCATCGTTATGGCTGGCCGCTTTGCCCTGAGTCTGTTCTTGCAAACCCCCAAAGGCCTGAGAATTCTCGAAGGCTTTGAGAGCACCGGCTCCGGGGTTCATGTTCTGGCGCCTGATTACAAATCCCGGCTGCGCTGGGTCGTCCCGCTGGTGATCGTTGTCGCCGTGGTATTCCCGTTCTTCTCCAACTCTTACCTGTTGGGCGTGGTCATACTTGGGTTGATCTACGTGCTGCTGGGCCTGGGCCTGAACATCGTGGTCGGCCTGGCCGGTCTGCTCGACCTGGGTTATGTGGCGTTCTATGCCATCGGTGCCTACGGCCTGGCGCTCGGTTACCAATACCTGGGGCTGGGCTTCTGGACTGTGCTGCCTTTGGCGGCGATCACTGCCGGGCTGGCGGGGTGCATCCTGGGTTTCCCGGTGCTGCGTCTGCACGGCGACTATCTGGCGATCGTGACCCTGGGCTTCGGTGAAATCATCCGGTTGATCCTCAATAACTGGCTGTCCCTGACCGGTGGCCCGAATGGCATGGCGGCGCCGTTGCCGACGTTTTTCGGTCTTGAATTCGGTAAGCGAGCGAAGGACGGCGGGGTGCCTTTTCATGAGTTCTTCGGCATCGCCTACAACCCGGATGTGAAGTACTACTTCATTTATGCGGTGTTGTTCCTGGTGGTGCTGGCCGTGCTGTACATCAAGCACCGCTTGACCCGCATGCCGGTCGGTCGCGCATGGGAAGCCTTGCGTGAAGACGAAATCGCCTGCCGCTCCATGGGCCTGAATCATGTGCTGGTCAAACTGTCGGCGTTCACCATTGGTGCATCGACAGCGGGTCTGGCCGGTGTGTTCTTCGCGACCTATCAAGGCTTTGTGAACCCGACCTCGTTCACCTTCTTCGAATCGGCATTGATCCTCGCCATCGTGGTACTTGGCGGCATGGGTTCGACCATCGGCGTGGTGATGGCAGCATTCGTGTTGACCGTCGCCCCGGAACTGCTGCGCGGCTTCGCTGAATATCGCGTGCTGCTGTTCGGCATCCTGATGGTGTTGATGATGATTTGGCGACCGCGCGGCCTGATCCGGATCAGCCGTACCGGTGTGACCCCGCGTAAAGGAGTAGCGCCATGAGTGAAGTCGTACTCTCGGTCGAGAATCTGATGATGCACTTCGGTGGCATCAAGGCGCTGAGTGACGTCAGCCTGAAGGTCAAGCGCAACTCGATCTTCGCGCTGATCGGCCCCAACGGCGCGGGCAAGACCACCGTGTTCAACTGCTTGACCGGGTTCTATAAAGCGACCGGCGGGCATATCGAGCTCAACACCCGTGGGGTGAAGACCAACGTCATCAAAATGCTCGGGGAGCCGTTCAAGGTAACCGATTTCGTCTCGCCAAAACGCTTCATCAGCCGGCTCCACTACAAGATGTTCGGTGGCACGCACCTGATCAACCGTGCCGGTCTGGCGCGGACTTTCCAGAACATTCGTCTGTTCAAGGAAATGTCGGTGCTGGAAAACCTGCTGGTGGCCCAGCACATGTGGGTCAACCGCGGCATGCTGGCTGGCATCCTCAACACCAAGGGTTATCGCAAGGCTGAAAGCGATGCGCTGGACCATGCGTTCTACTGGCTGGAAGTAGTGGACCTGGTGGACTGCGCCAACCGCCTGGCTGGTGAACTGTCCTATGGTCAGCAACGCCGTCTGGAGATCGCCCGGGCCATGTGTACCCGGCCGCAGATCATCTGCCTCGACGAACCGGCCGCCGGCCTCAATCCTCAGGAAACCGAAGCGCTGAGCGCGATGATCCGGCTGCTGCGTGACGAGCATGATCTGACCGTGGTGCTGATCGAACACGACATGGGCATGGTCATGAGTATTTCCGACCACATCGTGGTGCTGGACCACGGCGTTGTTATCGCCGAGGGCGGGCCTGAAGCGATCCGACACGATCCGAAAGTGATTGCCGCCTACCTGGGCGCCGACGAAGAGGAACTGGTATGAGTCAACCGATCCTCGAACTGAAAGAGATCGACGTGTTCTACGGACCGATCCAGGCCCTGAAGAAAGTC
This sequence comes from Pseudomonas sp. GW822-FHT02G04, assembly GCF_058802085.1. Lineage (NCBI taxonomy): Bacteria > Pseudomonadati > Pseudomonadota > Gammaproteobacteria > Pseudomonadales > Pseudomonadaceae > Pseudomonas > Pseudomonas sp. GW822-FHT02G04. The sequence goes on along the minus strand of NZ_JBXANU010000012.1, from coordinate 152,548 downwards.
TCGTTGCACATCAATGAAGGGGAGACCGTCAGCCTGATCGGCTCCAACGGTGCCGGCAAGTCGACCCTGTTGATGTCGATTTTCGGTCAGCCACGGGCGGCTGGCGGGCAAATCGTCTATCAGGGTGTGGATATCACTCACAAGTCGTCCCACTACATCGCCTCCAACGGTATCGCTCAATCGCCGGAAGGCCGCCGGGTGTTCCCCGACATGACCGTCGAGGAAAACCTGTTGATGGGCACCATCCCGATCGGTGACAAGTACGCCAAGGAAGATATGCAGCGCATGTTCGAGTTGTTTCCGCGGCTTGAAGAGCGGCGTAACCAGCGGGCCATGACCATGTCTGGCGGCGAGCAGCAAATGCTCGCCATCGCCCGGGCGTTGATGAGCCGACCCAAGTTGTTGCTGCTCGATGAGCCGAGCCTGGGGCTGGCGCCGATTGTGGTGAAACAGATCTTCGCGACCCTGCGGGAACTGGCCAAGACGGGCATGACCATCTTTTTGGTGGAGCAGAACGCCAACCACGCCCTCAAGCTGTCGGACCGGGCGTACGTGATGGTCAACGGCCAGATCCGCCTCAGCGGCACCGGCAAGGAGCTGCTGGTGAACGAGGAGGTGCGTAACGCCTATCTCGGCGGGCACTAAAACCGAAGAGCCTGGAAAACGCCCTGACGAACTCAGGGCGTTTTTTTATGCCCGCACAATCCCTACACGAGGCTGTGGTTTGAGGTAAAGGGAAATTGTGGAAAACAATATTCATGACCTCTCAAAGCGCGACATAAAGCCGCTGCAAATTGCTGTTTTGTCACGCTTTTGACTTGTCCCCGTTTGCTGTGGAGCTGGCTGTGAATAACGTGGGAGTAGCTGGCTGTAAGCCTTTGAATACGTGGCTTGCAGAGAGATGATTGTTTTTTGATCAGGTGCTTTTGGCGAGCCTGAAGTGGGCATTGTCAACCTTTTTGTTATGAGCGAACACGGTATGAATCGAGGTGGACAAGCCTGTGGATAAGTCTGTGGTTAAACTCTGGAAAGACTCGGCTGAGGGCCGTGGTTGCTGGCTTGGCGCCACCGTCGCTCTGACCGCTCGGTCGTGCAAGTTGCCCTGGGTTACACAGCGGGTGTCTCAGGGTCAAGCAAAAAACTTTCTAATCTGCCCGCAAAGCCTTGTGGATAGCGGCTTGCAGCTTTTCCACTTGCCCCCGGAAACTGTGGACCGGCCTGTGGATAAGGTGCGTGTACATGGCTGCAAGCCACGGGGAATGGGGTGTTGCCAGCATTGATCGTTTTTTGTACGGTTTTTGCCATGGTTGCCGCTGTGGGCAAGGCCGGGCATGCTGCCGGTTGATTTTCTATTCCAAGGGCTGACTGTCAGCCGAAGCAAGGAGAACACGATGTCCAACACCCTGTTTATTACCGGCGCGACCTCCGGTTTTGGTGAAGCCTGTGCCCGTCGTTTTGCCGAGGCCGGCTGGAAACTGGTGCTGACAGGTCGTCGTGAAGAGCGCCTCAATGCCCTGTGCGCCGAGTTGTCGAAACAGACCGAGGTCCATGGCCTGGTGCTCGACGTACGGGACCGCAAGGCCATGGAGGAAGCGATTGCCAACCTGCCGCCATCCTTCGCCAAACTGCGCGGGTTGATCAACAACGCTGGCCTGGCCCTTGGTGTGGACCCGGCGCCCAAGTGCAATCTCGATGATTGGGACACCATGGTCGACACCAACATCAAAGGCCTGATGTACAGCACCCGCCTGTTGCTGCCGCGTTTGATCGCTCATGGTCGTGGCGCCAGCATCGTCAACCTCGGCTCCATCGCCGGCAACTACCCGTACCCGGGTAGCCACGTGTATGGCGCGAGCAAGGCGTTCGTCAAACAGTTCTCCCTGAACCTGCGCTGCGACCTGCAAGGTACGGGCGTACGGGTCAGCAACATAGAGCCGGGCCTGTGCGAGAGCGAGTTCTCACTGGTGCGTTTCGCCGGTGACCAGGAGCGTTACAACGCCACTTACGCCGGTGCCGAGCCGATCCAGCCGCAAGACATCGCCGAGACCATTTTCTGGGTGCTCAACGCACCGGCCCACATCAACATCAACAGCCTTGAGCTGATGCCGGTGAGCCAGACCTGGAGCGGGTTTGCCATTGAGCGTAATGGCGGCAAGGCGTAATAAATACTTAGCCGAGATATTCGGCCAACCCGCGATAGCAGGTTGCCAAGTGATAAGGCGTGGTCGAAGGCATGTCCTTGCGGCTCACTTCGCCCTGCTCATCGCGACACTCATACCAACCGCCCGCATGCAGAAAGCGTTGTTGCAACGCCTGCAATTGGCGTTGCACCGATGCTTCGCTGCCCGGGCGCAAGGTCAGGGCGCGCAGGTATTCGGCCTGAGCCCAGATGCGTTGGGTGGCGTCGCGAGGGCGGTCGTCCAGTTCCAGCATCGCTCGCACGGCACCGGTCTGTTGATCGACACCCCGTTGCTCGGTGAACGCAAACGCGCGCTCGAGCGAGGCGTGCAGTGTCGAGCCGCGCAGCAATGGCGAGGATTGCAGCAGGAAATACCATTCGAACTGATGGCCCGGCTCGAACCAGTTATCCACAGCGCCCAGCGGCTTCTCCATCAACACCGCGTGTTGCGGGTCGATGAAGCGCTTTTGCATGGCTGTGCATAACTCGACGAGCGCTTTCTGTGCAGCCGTGTCTTCGCGCACCGACAGGGTGGCGAGGAAGGCTTCGGCCAAATGCATCAAAGGATTCTGCAATGGCCCGGAGTCGAGCGAGGACCAATCACGGTCCAGGCTGGCTTCATACAGGCCGTCGCCTGTGGCGAAACGCTGCGCCACCACTTCCAGTGCGGCGTTCAGCACTGATTCCACCAGCGGTTCGCGAACCTTGTCCCAATAATGGGCGCAGGCGAACAGGATGAATGCGTGGGTGTAGAGGTCTTTGCGCTGATCCAGCGGCGTGCCTTGCGGGTCGATGCTGTAAAACCAGCCGCCATGCTCGGCATCGTGGAAATGCCGTTGCAAGGAGCGGAACAGCGCCGCCGCACGCTCTTCAGCCTGGGGCACATGGCCGATCAGGCTGGAAAACAGGTACAGCTGCCGCGCGCAGGCCATGGCCCGGTAGCGCTGAGGGGGCAGCGGTTTATGCTCGGCATCCAGCGCCTCATAAGGCAACGCCATGTCGGCGTTCCAGCCGGGGCCCTGCCAGAGCGGCACGATCACGTCCTGGAAGTGCTGTTGCACTGAGGCGAACAGGGCGGTCAATTCAGGCTGGGAGGCAGAGCGGGAAACATGCGGCATTGGCTGGCGTCGTCACGGCAGGGTTAATTGCGCGACATGTTAGCAGAGTGAGCGCGTCGATCGTTCCCACGCTCAGCGTGGGAATGCCTCATTGGACGCTCCGCGTCCGCTTCGAAAGGGACGCGGAGCGACCCGGGCTGCGTTCCCACGCAGAGCGTGGGAACGATCAATCAACCCGCCAGCAACCAGACTCCGGTTGCCGCCGACGCTGCACCCGCCAGCCGAACCAACGGTGCCGCAGCCTGAGGCAAGACGCGAACCACCGCATAACCCGCAGCATGCAACGCCGCTGTCGCTGCCACAAACCCTGCGGCATACGCCCAGGGACTGGACATGTCCGGCAATTCCAGACCATGCGCCACGCCATGAAACAGCGCGAACAACGCGGTTGCCGCCACTGCCAGGCTCAACGGCGGACGCACTGCCAACGCCACCGCCAGGCCCAGCGCCAATACCGATGCCGCAATCGCGCTTTCCAGCGCCGGCAGGTTCAGCCCTTCAAAACCCAGCAAGCCGCCGATCAGCATGGTGCCCACGAATGTGCACGGCAGGGCCCAGCGCGCGGCGCCTTTTTGCTGCGCCGCCCACAACCCCACGGCAACCATCGCCAGCAAGTGATCGAGGCCGCCGATCGGGTGGCTGATGCCGGCGATCAAACCGTTGTCGCCATGACCCGGGTGGGCGAAGGCAATGGCTGGGGTCAGCAGCAGGGCCATGGCGCCCAGAATGCGTTTCAGTGTCATGGATAAGCTTCCTTGTTGATGAGTGTGATCAGGCCGCAGTCAGCAGGCCTTGGCGTTCGATGAAGGCGATGATTTCTTCAAGGCCCTGGCCGGTTTTCTGGTTGCTGAAGACAAACGGCTTGCCGTTGCGCATGCGTTGGGTGTCGCTGTTCATCATTTCCAGCGAGGCGCCTACCAGCGGCGCCAGGTCGATCTTGTTGATCACCAGCAGGTCGGATTTACAGATGCCGGGGCCACCCTTGCGCGGCAGCTTGTCGCCGGCGGAGACATCGATCACGTAGATAGTCAGGTCGGACAGTTCCGGGCTGAACGTCGCCGAGAGGTTGTCGCCGCCGGACTCCACCAGGATCAGATCCAGCCCCGGAAAGCGTCGGTTCAGTTGGTCCACTGCTTCGAGGTTGATCGAGGCGTCTTCGCGGATCGCCGTATGCGGGCAGCCGCCGGTTTCCACGCCGATGATCCGCTCCGGCGCCAAGGCTTCGTTGCGCACCAGAAAGTCGGCGTCTTCGCGGGTATAGATGTCGTTGGTCACGACTGCCAGGTTGTAGCGCTCGCGCAGGGCCAGGCACAGGGCCAGGGTCAAGGCGGTTTTGCCGGAGCCGACCGGGCCGCCGATGCCGACGCGCAGGGGTTGTGTGTTCATGTGATTCTCCAAACTAAAAGGCCCTAGGAACGGAACAGACGGCTGTACTGGCGCTCATGGGCCATGCACGCCAGGGACAGGCCGAAAGCGGCGCTGCCAAAGTGTTCGGGATTGATTCGGGTAGCGTCTTGCTGCGCCTGTTGCAGCAACGGCAGCAGTTCGCTGGTCAGGCGTTGCGCGGCTTGCTGGCCCAACGGGAGCGTCTTCATCAGCACCGCCAGTTGGTTTTCCAGCCAGCTCCAGAGCCAGGCGGCCAGCGCGTCTTGCGGGCTGATGTTCCAGGCGCGAGCGGCCAGCGCCCAGCCGAGAGCCAAGTGCGGTTCAGGGCGTTGATCGAGAAAGGCGCGGGCTGGCGGATCCAGTTCCGGCAAGCCGTTGAGCAATTGCTGCAACGAATAGCCCATCTGCCGACTTTCCTGATATAGCTCGCGGGTTTCGCGGCTGGCGCGATGCTCTTCGCAGCGTTGCAGCAATTGGGTCCAGTTTTCTTCGGCGGCAGCGGTGCAATGGGCGAGCAGCAGTGGTGCTTCGAAACGCGCCAGGTTCAACAGCAACTGATCGCTGATCCAGTGTCGCGCGCTGTCGGGGTCATTGACCCGGCCGTTATCCACCGCCATTTCCAGGCCCTGGGAATAGCTGTAGCCGCCAATCGGCAGCTGCGGGCTGGCCAGGCGCAGCAGCGCCCAGGCCGGGTTCATAAACGCACGCCGAACTGGTGCAGTTTCGGCGGGTAGTTGAAGTCCTCGTCACCGTGGCGCGAGTGGTGATGGCCACCACCGTAGGCACCGTGTTCCGGCTGGAACGGCGCTTCGATGTTCTCGGCCTTGGCGCCAAGCTGTTCGAGCATAGCCTTGAGCACGTAATCGTCGAGCAGGCGCAACCAGCCGTCGCCGACTTGCAGGGCCACGTGGCGGTTGCCCAAGTGATAGGCGGCGCGGGTCAGTTCGAACGCATTGGCACAGGTGACGTGCAGCAGTTGTTCGGGGCGAGCACAGACGCGAACGACGCGCCCGTCTTCGGCTTGCAGGCATTCGCCGTCATGCAGCGGCGGCTGGCCGCGCTCCAGAAACAAGCCGACGTCTTCACCCTCGGCACTGAAACAGCGCAAGCGGCTTTTGCTCCTGGCTTCGAAGGTCAGGTGCAACTCGGCGGCCCAGACGGGTTGAGGGTCGATTCTGCGATGAATCACCAGCATCGGAAGGCTTCCAGCAATGAACAATGTTCAGGCTAGAGCAAGGGGCTTGCCAATCGGGTGAGAGGTAGGAAATGCCTGTCAGAGCGACGGGGGAGACTCACAATGTTGCAGGGCTTTGATTGAAGTTGGTGCGTGGCGGGTGTTTACGCACCAATTTGCAGCGCACAAAAAAAGATCGCAGCCTTCTGCCGAAGGCTGCGATCTTTTTCTAACGGGTTACTCGGTACTGCCGAGTCCCTGCCAATGCTTCAGCCCGATAAAGATAAACCGCAACTGCTGGGTGATTTTCGCCTGTGGTGTCAGGTGCTCGGGCAATGCTTCGGCTGGCGGATCGATGATGTCCGGCAGGGTCGCGAACACGCTTTTGACGATCAGATCGGCCATGACGCTCAGGCCGGCGATGTCCAGATGCTGCAGTTTCGGCATCAGTGACAAATCAGCTGCCAGGTCTGAGCTGATACCTTCGCGCAAGCGGCCGATGGCCAGGCGCACTGGTAGCGAGCCGCCGTACTGCTCGCGGGCAAGAAACAGGAACTGCGAGCGATTGGCCGTGACCACGTCGAGAAAGATCCGCACCGAGGCGTCGATGATGCCGCCCATGACGAACTCGTTATGGCGCACCAGGCGAATGGTTTCGCGGAAGGTCTGGCCGACTTCGCTCACCAGTGCCAGGCCCAGTTCATCCATGTCGGCGAAATGCCGGTAGAAACCGGTGGGCACGATCCCGGCGGTTCGGGTCACTTCACGCAGGCTCAGGCTGCCGAATCCTCGGCCGCTTTCCATCAGGTGGCGGGCAGCGTCCATCAGGGCGTTGCGGGTCTGTTGTTTCTGTTCGGCGCGGGGCAGCATCGCAAGGGTGTGTTCTGGACAGGGACAGCGGCGCACTCTAGCAAATCGGCTTCGCTGGCGTCGAACGACTATCGGGGGATCACACGAGGAATTACGGCTTCTATAAAGTCAAAAGCCCAATCCGGGGATTGGGCTTTTTTTCCAGGCCGCCATGGGCTTAGCTCACAGCGCTGTTGCGTTCGATCACACGGTCACCACCACCTTCAGCAAGGGTTTGGCCTTGTGGAGTGCGATCGGTACCGTCAGCCGCCAGGGTTTGGCCTTGTGGGGTGCGGTCAGTACCGTCAGCCGCCAGGGTTTGGCCTTGTGGGGTACGGTCGGTCCCGTCAGCCGCCAGGGTTTGGCCTTGTGGAGTGCGATCGGTACCGTCAGCCGCCAGAGTTTGGCCTTGTGGGGTACGGTCAGTACCGTCAGCCGCCAGGGTTTGGCCTTGTGGGGTACGGTCAGTACCGTCAGCCGCCAGGGTTTGGCCCTGTGGAGTACGGTCGGTCCCGTCAGCTGCCAGGGTCTGGCCTTGTGGAGTGCGATCCGAACCATCCTGAGTGATCAGGCCTTTTTCTTTCAGGCGCTCGTTACCATTAGCACCATCGGCAACGGTTTGGCTGAACACAGAGTGGCTGTCTTTGACTTGTGGAGTGGCCTGATCGGCGGCCGGCAGAGCAAAAGCGGTGCTGGCTAACATCGAGAGGGTCAGGCTAAGCAGTAATTCGCGTTTCATGATGGGTTGCTCCTTGGGAGGGCGATAAAGTGGGTACGAGGGCAATGCTACTCTCGATAAGTCGATACAAAAGTTCATAAACGCAATGGTAATAATCAACAGAATTGATTGTTCGGCCGCAGCGCTCTAGAACGGGCGTTTCCGGCGAGCTTTTTTGCACTGAGGTGGGTATTTTCGACCCGCTCTCGCCTCGCAAAAGTGCGGGTGCGGTAACACCGGATGAGGGAGCAGGGTGTCTCCGGCCGATTATTTGAGTGTTAAGTCCCTATTCGGTTAAACCTGCGCGCCATTTCCCAGTCCTAGATTTCATGGCAGGCCGGTTCTGGCCTAACGTTTCATCAGTGCGTCGCTGTCAGGGCGCTCAGTCGTATTCAGGAGCTCTGTGCAATGACGCGCACTCGTAAAATGCTTGCCTGGACCTCCGCCAGCCTCGTTGTGCTGCTGGCCGTCCTGGTGCTGATCATCGCGTTCTTCGATTGGAACAGGATCAAACCGCCCCTTAACGCCAAAGTCTCCGAAGAACTGCATCGTCCGTTCGCCATCAACGGCAACCTCGCGGTGGTCTGGCAGCGCGAGCCCGACGAAGGCGGCTGGCGGGCCTGGGTGCCGTGGCCGCATGTGGTGGCCGAGGACCTGAGCCTGGGCAACCCGGACTGGTCGAAGCAACCGCAGATGGCCTCCCTCAAGCGCGTCGAACTGCGCATTTCGCCGCTGGCCTTGCTGACACAGCGGGTGCTGATCCCGCGCATCGACCTGACCGAGCCCAATGCCGACCTGCAGCGTCTGGCCGACGGCCGCGCCAACTGGACGTTCAGGTTCGACCCCAAGGACCCGGGCGCCGAGCCTTCGAACTGGGTGCTGGACATCGGTGCCATCGGCTTCGACAAGAGCCACGTCACGCTCGACGACCAGAGCCTGAAAACCCGCCTCGACTTGCTCATCGATCCGCTGGGCAAGCCGATTCCGTTTAGTGACATCGTCGGTGACAAAGCGGCGAAAGCTGCGCTTGAGAAGGGCGGTTCGCCGCAGGATTACGCGTTCACGTTGAAGGTCAAAGGCCAATACCACGACCAGAATCTCGCCGGCCAAGGCAAAATCGGCGGTCTGTTGGCCTTACAGGATGCCGCCAAGCCGTTCCCGCTTCAGGCGCAAATCAAGATTGCCGACACCAGCGTCGAACTGGCCGGTACGCTCACCGACCTATTGAATCTCGGTGCCCTGGATCTGCGCCTGAAACTGGCCGGTGCCAGCCTGGGCAAGCTCTATCCGCTGATCGGCGTGCCCCTGCCGGATACCCCGCCGTATGCCACTGATGGGCATTTGACCGCCAAGTTGCATGAGTCGGGCGGGGCGGTGTACCGCTATGAGGACTTCAACGGCAAGATCGGCGAGAGCGACATCCATGGCAACCTGGCTTATGTCGCGAGCCAACCGCGGCCCAAGCTCAGCGGGGCGGTGGAGTCCAATCAACTGTTGTTTACCGACCTGGCCCCGCTGATCGGCGCCGACTCCAATGCCAAGCAACAGGCCCGCGGCGGTGAAAGCAAGCAGCCGGCGGACAAGATACTGCCGGTCGAGGAATTCAAGACCGAGCGCTGGCGCAAAATGGACGCTGACGTCGAATTCACCGGCAAACGCATCGTTCGCAGTGAAAAACTGCCGTTCAACGATCTATACACTCATTTGGTGCTGACCGATGGCGTGCTCAGCCTCGAGCCCCTGCGTTTTGGCGTGGCGGGCGGCAATCTGGATGCACAGATTCGTCTGAACGGGCGCACCGAGCCGTTGGAGGGCCGGGCCAAATTGACTGCGCGCAAGTTCAAGCTCAAGCAGTTGTTCCCCTCCATTGAGCGGATGAAAACCAGTTTCGGTGAGCTTAATGGTGACGCCGACCTTACCGGTCGTGGCAACTCGGTGGCCAAGCTGCTGGGCACCGCTGACGGCAATTTGAAGCTGCTGATCAATGACGGCGCCATCAGTCGCCAATTGATGGAGCTGGCGGGGCTCAACGTCGGCAACTATGTGGTCGGGAAAATCTTTGGCGACAAGGAAGTGAAGATCAACTGCGCGGCGGCCGACTTTGACATCAAGAACGGTCTGGCGACCACGCAGTTGTTCGTGTTCGATACCGAGAACGCGATCGTCTATATCGATGGCACCGCGAACATGGCGACCGAGCAATTGGACCTGACCATCTCCCCGGAATCCAAGGGCTGGCGCTTGATTTCGCTGCGTTCGCCGCTGTATGTACGGGGCAAGTTCATCAAGCCGGATGCCGGTGTGAAAGCGGTTCCGATGATGCTGCGCGGGGCCGGGATGGTGGCGCTGGGTGTGATTGCCGCGCCGGCGGCGGGTTTGCTGGCGCTGATCGCGCCGAGCGCTGGCGAGCCGAATCAGTGTGCGCCGTTGTTGGAGCAGATGAAGGCGGGCAAGGCGCCGGTGACGGTCAAGCCCACCCGGTAACAAAACGGTAGATCAAAAGATCGTCCGAACGCGGCCCGAGCCTGCGGCAGCTCCTACGCGCCTGTGGGCGCTGCCACAGGCTGCGATCTTGGCAATAGACCAGACAATCGAGCTTCTTCCTGCAGCCACGCAAAAAACGCCCGCACTGGCGGATGCCGTTCGCGTCCCGGTACACACAGTGCGCTGTATCCGGCCCCGTCGACCTGAATCTCACCCCGGTGAGGCCGCAACAAGCCGCTGGCCACACTCTCCGACACCAGAATATTGCTCGCCAGCACCAGACCTTGCCCGGCGATGGCGGCTTGCAGGGCGTAATGTTCTTCGTCGTATTCACGCACCGCTGGCTGCCCGGCCAGCCAGGTTTCGCCGGACTGCGCGCACCAGGCCTCCCAGCCGTGGGCATACAGTTTGGAGTTGTGCCAGCGCACGCTGATCAGAGTCGGCGCCCGACTGGCCGCCAGGGCCACTTGTTCAGGCGAGCCATAAACCCCGAAGGATTCGTCGAACAGGCACAGGCCATACAGGTTCGGGTAATCGTCGAGGCTGTAGCGCAGCACCAGATCGACGCTGGCGTCCTGATGCAAATCGATGACTTCGCAGTGAGTGTCCAGCCGCACGTTGATGTTCGGATGCCGGGCATAAAACCGTCCCAGCCGAGGCACCAGCCAGAGGGCGGCGAAAGCGGCGGTGGTGGAGATCGTCAGGCTTGTGCCGCTGCGTTGCGGGCGCAAGGTATCGACGCTTTGCGCCACTTCCAGCAGGGCGCCATGCAGGCTGCGGAACAGCCGTTCGCCGCACTCGGTGAGGCGCACCTGGCGTGGCAGTCGTTCGAACAGCGGCACGCCGAGCCAGTTTTCCAGGGAGCGGATCTGGTGGGAAACCGCCGTTGGCGTCACGGACAGTTCTTCGGCGGCAGCCTTGAAACTCAGCAGGCGCGAGGCGGATTCGAAGGCCCGCAGGGCGGTCAACGGCAACGAGGCAAACATTTAAAACTCCATGGGTGAAATAAATTCATCCAGACTGACTTTTGCTCATTTGAAGGCCGGCGGCTGTGCGCTTCAAGCTGCAACCACAAGCCGTTTCAGTTTAGCCCTCAAGGAGATTCAGATGAGCACAATTCTTGCCATTCACGCCAGCCCCCGTGGCGAACGCTCTCATTCGCGGCGCTTGGCCGAAGTGTTTCTTTCGGCCTGGCAGGTCCGCAATCCGCAGTCGCAACTGACCCGCCGTGAAGTCGGCCGGGCGTTGATCCCGGCCGTCAACGAAGCGTTTGTAGCGGCTGCTTTTCATCCGGAGCCTCAAGCGCGACCGCTGTCGATGCAGGCTGACCTGGCACTCAGCGATGAGTTGGTGGGGGAGTTGCTTGGCCATGATCTGTTGGTGATTTCCACGCCGATGTACAACTTCAGCGTGCCCAGCGGCCTCAAGGCCTGGATCGACCAGATTGTGCGGCTCGGGCTGACGTTCAATCACACCCTGGACAACGGCATCGCGCAGTACGAGCCGCTGGTGCGGGGCAAGAAGGCGTTGATCGTCACCAGTCGTGGCGGGTTTGGTTTCGGGCCGGGTGGTGAGCTTGAAGCGATGAACCATGCCGACCCGTTTTTGCGTACGGCACTGGGGTTCATCGGCATCACCGACGTCACGGTTGTCGCCGCCGAGGGCGAAGAGTCGGCCGAGCGCACCTTCCAGGTTTCCGTGGCCGAGGCCGAGCAGCGTTTACTGGCGCTGGTCAGGGAGTTCTAGATGGCCTGGCTGTTCTTGCTGATCGCCGCCGGGTTCGAAGTCACCTTCGCCATGGGCATGAAGTACGCCGAAGGCTTCACCCGGCTCTGGCCCTCGGTGATCACCGTGGTGGCGGCCGTGGGCGGGATCTATTTCCTGACCCTGGCCATGCGCGAATTGCCGGTGAGCATCGCCTACCCGATCTGGACCGCCATCGGTTCACTGGGCACGGTGTTTCTCGGCTTTGCGCTGCTCGGCGAAAGCCTGACTGCACTCAAACTGGTGTCGGTCGGGCTGATTGTGGCGGGCGTGGTGGGGTTGAAGTAGGGTGGATGTCATAGACTGGTCGTCGAGTTGTCATCTTGGGTGGCGATGCTTGGCTGAGGCCTTGCATCCAGCCTTGCTTCATCTCACCGACCACAAGGATGTTCATCCATGTCGCAAGGCTCCGCCACGCGTTACCCGTTGGTGCTGGTTCCGGGAATGCTCGGGTTTATCCGTCTGCTGCTCTATCCGTACTGGTTCGGGATCATTTCGGCGTTGCGCCGGGATGGGGCGACGGTGATCGCGGTGCAGGTCTCGCCGCTCAATTCAACCGAGGTGCGCGGTGAACAATTGCTGGCGCGGATCGAGGAAATTTTGCGCGACACCGGGGCTGAGAAGGTCAACCTGATCGGCCACAGCCAGGGCTCGCTGACCGCCCGTTACGCCGCCGCAAAACGCCCGGACCAAGTGGCGTCGGTGACCTCGGTGGCCGGGCCCAATCACGGTTCGGAGCTGGCGGACTATCTGCACGATCACTATCCGGCTGACAGCGCCAGGGGCCGGTTGCTCAGTTTTTTACTGTGGCTGATCAGCACGTTGATGTGCCTGCTGGAAACCGGCTATCGCGGGCCGCGACTGCCGGTGGATATCCCGGCTTCGCATCAATCGCTGACCACGGCCGGCGTAGCGTTGTTCAATCAGCGTTATCCACAGGGGCTGCCTGATACCTGGGGTGGGCACGGCCCGGAAGTGGTCAATGGCGTGCGCTATTACTCCTGGTCCGGCACCTTGCAGCCGGGCAAGAGCGATCGCGGGTGCAACCTGTTCGACGGCACCAACCGCAGTTGCCGGTTGTTTGCCAGAACCTTCGTGCGTGAAGCAGGGCAGTGCGACGGGATGGTCGGGCGCTACAGCTCGCATCTCGGGACGGTGATTGGCGATCAATACCCGATGGATCACTTCGATATCGTCAACCAATCGCTCGGGTTGGTGGGCAAGGGGGCAGAGCCGGTGCGGTTGTTTGTCGAGCATGCGGCGCGGTTGAAAGCGGCCGGGGTTTAGCCCCTGTGGCGAGGGAGCTTGCTCCCGTTGGGCGGCGAAGCAGCCCCAGATTGCGACCGCTTCGCGCTCGAGCGGGAGCAAGCTCCCTCGCCACAAAGGGTTATGCGCGGCCCAACACGGTGGTCCAGCGCTCCGACAAAATCACCCCACCCAACGTCAACACCCCACCCACCAGGTGATACAGCGCCAACTGCTCATGCAGCACCACCGCCGCAATCAGCGCGGTGATCAACGGCAGCAGGTTGAAAAACAGCGTGGTCCGGCTCGGGCCCAGGCGCACCACAGCCTGCATCCACGCCAGCGGCGCAAGCATCGAGGCCAGCAGGCAGGCGTAAAGCACCAGCGGAATGTTATGCAGGGGCGGGCCGATTTTCGGTGAGGCGAGGAACAGCGGAAACAGCACCACCACTGCAACCAACACCTGCAAATACAGCAACACCAGTGGCGGCAAGCGCAGCTGCCATTTTTTCAGCAAAGTGCTGTAAACCGCATAAGCCAACGTGGCGATCAGCATCATCGCGTCGCCCAGGTTCACCCCGTGCTCCAGCAACGCGCCAAGGCTGCCGGACGACACCACCACCAAAACCCCCGCAAACGACAGCCCCGCGCCGGCCAGTGCTCCGGCGGTCAGGCGTTGGCCGAGGCTGACCATCGCCATGGCCAGCGACATCAACGGCATCAGCGACAGAATGATCCCCATGTTGGTGGCCGACGTCAGCGTCGCGGCGAAATAGGCGAGGCTCTGATAAACCGCCATGCCGAGCACACCAAGGATGAAAATCCTCCCCAGGTTTGGGCGTATTACCGGCCAATGGGCGATCACCGGTTTAAGCATGAAAGGCGTGAACAGAATCCCGGCCAGCAGCCAGCGGTAGAAGCCGATTTCGGCGGGGAAGATTGCGCCCACCGCGAGTTTGTTGATCACGGTGTTGCCGGCCCAAATGAAAATGGCCAGCAGGGGATAAGCGTATTGCATCGGGAAAAAGCCAGGACGTTAATGAGGGGCGATTATCCGTCTGTCTGGATGCAAGCCTATACTGCGATCCAGACAACCTGCCTCTGATTCCGGACAGCATGAACAGTAAACACATCGACCTGCTGGATTTCAGTGAACTACCGTCGGCGGTGTATTTCCGCTACGCCGACTTCAACGCCCACGAATACGCTGCGCCTCACCGGCATCCGTGGGGCACGCTGGAGTACGCGGCCCATGGCGTGTTGCACATGGAAGTCGATGGCAGCCGCTTCATGTCGCCACCGCAGTATGCGGTGTGGGTGCCGCCCGGGACCGAGCACAGTTTCTATAGCAACCAGCCGATCAACTATCGCGCGGTTTGCCTCGCGCCGGCGTTGTGTCGCGAGTTGCCGCAACAGGCCTGCACCTTGGCGATCAGCGACATTCTCAAGGCGATCCTGAAAGACTTCGCCGCCCGCGATGTGAAAATTCCCGAGCACGACGCGGACCAGCGCCTGGCTCAAGTGCTGGTGGACCAACTGCAACAGGCGCCAATGCATGAGTGCTATTTGCCCTACGCCAGCAGCCTCGGGTTACTTGGCATTCTGGAAGCCTTGCAGGCCGAGCCTGGGGATAACCGGCCGTTGCCGTATTGGGCCGCGCAGATTCACGTCAGCGAACGCACGTTGGCCCGGCAGTTTGTTCGCGAGTTGGGCATGAGCTTTGGTGAGTGGCGGCAACGGTTGCGGTTTCTGGCGGCGATCGAAGCGCTGGATAGCCAACGCAGCATTCAGGAAATCGCCTTCGACATGGGTTACAGCACCGGCTCGGCGTTTATCGCGATGTTTCAGCGTCAGGCCGGGTGCACGCCGGAACAGTATCGGCGCAGCCACCTCGATAGCAGGTGAACGTGTAACAGGCTTTGTCTACACTCCAGAGCGAGGCCGTGCCCATCGGTGCGGTAACAAGGAGAAAACTCCATGAAGATGTTGCGTGCCCCGTTGTTGATGATCGGTCTGCTGCTCTGCTCTCAGGGTTTCGCCGCCACTGCCCAACAGAACAAGATGACCACTTGCAATGCCGATGCTACTGCCAAGAGCCTTAAAGGCGACGAGCGCAAAGCCTTCATGAGCACCTGCCTCAAAGCCGCTCCGGCCGCCGATGCCGCCAAACCCCTGACTCCTCAGCAAGAAAAAATGAAAACCTGCAACGCCGATGCCGCCACCAAGGCCCTCAAGGGCGATGCGCGCAAAGCGTTCATGAGCGAGTGCCTGAAGAAAAAGTAAAAAATCAAAAGATCGTCCGAACGCGGCCCGAGCCTTCGGCAGCGCCCACAGGCGCGTAGGAGCTGCCGCAGGCTGCGATCTTTTCGCCGTGACACCGCCTGCGGGTCATCCGCTCGCTTCGGCGCCGGAACGCTGGCAGACTGCCAATCCTTTTACGTCGTTCGTTTTGAGGCTGTATGTCAGCGTTTTCTCAGCGTCAGGTCTTGTTGCTCATCAGTTGGGTCATCATTTTTGGCGGTTTGCTGCTGGTGATCCCTCTGCGATTGCTGCCCAGCCTGCTGGCCGGGTTGTTGGTGTTCGAACTGGTCAACATGCTCACGCCGCAGTTGCAGCGGCTGATCGAAGGCCGCCGCGCGCGCTGGCTGGCGGTGGCGTTGCTGGGGACTTTGGTGGTCAGTGTGCTGGCGCTGATCTTTGCCGGTGCGATCAGTTTTCTGCTGCACGAGGCGGAAAACCCCGGCGCTTCCCTCGACAAGTTCATGGGCGTGGTCGACCGCGCACGCGGGCAGTTGCCGCCATTCATCGACGCCTATTTGCCGGCCAGTGCCGCCGAATTCCGGGTGGCCATCGGCGAATGGGTGAGTAAGCACCTCAGCGACTTGCAGCTGGTGGGCAAGGACGCGGCGCACATGTTCGTGACGCTGCTGATAGGCATGGTGCTGGGGGCGATCATCGCCTTGCAGCGCGTGCCGGACCTGACCAAGCGCAAGCCCTTGGCTGCGGCGCTGTTCGACCGCTTGCATCTGTTGGTCCAGGCGTTTCGCAACATCGTCTTCGCGCAGATCAAGATTTCGCTGCTCAACACCTTTTTCACCGGGATTTTCCTCGCGGTGATCCTGCCGATGTTCGGGATCAAGCTGCCGCTGACCAAAACCCTGATCGTGCTGACCTTCCTGCTCGGCTTGTTGCCGGTAATCGGCAACCTGATGTCGAACACTCTGATCACCATCGTCGGCCTGTCACTGTCGATCTGGGTGGCGGTGGCGGCACTGGGGTATCTGATTTTTATCCACAAGCTCGAATACTTCCTCAACGCGCGCATCGTCGGCGGGCAGATCAGTGCCAAGTCGTGGGAGTTGCTGCTGGCGATGCTGGTGTTCGAAGCCGCGTTCGGCCTGCCGGGGGTGGTGGCGGGGCCGATTTATTACGCGTATCTGAAGAGTGAGTTGAAGCAGGTGGGGATGGTTTGATCTGCGTTGATCTACTGTGGCGGGGGGGCAAGCCCCCCCGCCACAGGGTTTCAGGTCAATCCATCGGGCCGTAACGCTTGGCCGCCTCGATCGCCAACCCGCTGCCAATGCTGCCGAAGATGTTCCCCTCAACATGCTGCGCCTTCGGCAACATCGCCGAGACGCTGTTGCGCAGCGCCGGAATCCCGCTCGAACCGCCGGTGAAGAACACCGTATCCACCTGATCGACCCGCACATTGGCGTCGTTCAGCAACTGGGTCACGCTGTTGCGCACCCGTTCCAGCAAGTTGTCGATGGCTGATTCGAACAGCGCGCGAGTCAGTTCCACACTCAAACCGGACTCGATGCGATCCAGCGGCACGTGGCGGCTGTCGGCGTGGGTCAACTGGATCTTGGTTTCTTCCACTTCCATCGCCAGCCAGTGCCCGGCGCGCTGGTCGATCAGCTTGAACAGGCGATCGATGCCGCCGGTGTCTTCGATGTCGTAGCGCATGCTGCCCAGGGCCAGGGTCGACTTCTGCGAGTACACCGAGTTGATGGTGTGCCAGGTCGCCAGGTTCATGTGATGGCTGGTGGGCATGTAGGCGCCGCTCTTCATGCGGCTGCCGTAGCCGAACAGCGGCATCAGGCCTTGCAGGCTCAGCTGCTTGTCGAAATCGGTCCCGCCGATGTGCACGCCGCCGGTGGCGAGGATGTCGTCGTGGCGGTTGTCGTGGCCACGTCGCTCAGGGGACAGGCGCACCAGCGAGAAGTCCGACGTACCACCGCCGATGTCGACGATCAGTACCAGCTCTTCCTTTTCGATGGTCGACTCGTAGTCGAACGCCGCGGCGATCGGCTCGTACTGGAACGAGACGTCCTTGAAGCCGATGGCGCGGGCCACGTCCACCAGGGTGTTCTCGGCTTCCTGGTCGGCCAGTTCATCGTCATCGACGAAAAACACCGGACGGCCCAGCACCACTTCCTCGAACTCACGACCGGCGGCGGCTTCGGCGCGCTTCTTCAACTGGCCGATGAACAGCCCCAGCAGGTCCTTGAACGGCATCGCCGTGCCGAGGACGCTGGTGTCGTGCTTGATCAGCTTGGAGCCCAGCAGGCTCTTGAGCGAGCGCATCAGCCGGCCTTCGTAACCTTCCAGGTACTCGTGCAGCGCCAGCCGGCCGTACACCGGGCGGCGTTCTTCCATATTGAAGAAGACCACCGAGGGCAGGGTGATCTTGTCGTCCTCCAGCGCGATCAGCGTTTCCATGCCGGGGCGCAGCCAGCCGACGGTGGAGTTGGACGTGCCGAAGTCGATACCGCAGGCACGGGCTGGAGATGCGTTTTTCATGTCTTTCAGGTTCCGGTTAAAAAACGGCCGCGCAGTGTATGTCAGTGCGGCGAAGATTCGAAGGCCGACTATCTGTTAAATCGCATCGATCAGCGCTTGAAAGATGGTCCATCACCCCCAAACTTCCCTGCATAGGTTTGGCAATGCCTGGGCGACTGCAAGAACCGCGCCCTGCTGCCGATAAACTTCTGATGCGCTGCCCGGTCACACAATTGAGATCGGTCAATCAAGGCGCTGCACACAAGAGCATGCTGTGCCGAGCGGCGCGATTTCGATAATGGATGGTGATTCCCTCGATGGACTTCAAAGACTATTACAAGATTCTCGGTGTGGAGCCGACAGCGGACGATAAGGCGATCAAGGCCGCCTATCGAAAGCTGGCGCGTAAATACCACCCCGATGTCAGCAAGGAAAAGGACGCCGAGGCCAAATTCAAGGACGCGTCCGAAGCCTATGAAGCGCTGAAAAGCGCCGACAAGCGCGCCGAATACGACGACTTGCGCAAATACGGTCACCACGGCCAGCCCTTCCAGGGCCCGCCGGGTTGGCAGAGCCGTGGTGGTTTCGGTGGTGGTGGGCAGGACACGGGCGATTTCTCGGACTTCTTCAGTTCGATCTTCGGCAACCGTGGTCCGGGTTTCGGTGGTGGTGGACGGTCGGGCCGTAGCGCCGGGCGTCGAGGGCAAGACGTGGAAATGGAATTACCGGTTTTTCTGGAAGAAACCCTGTCGACCGAATCGAAGAAGGTCAGCTTTCAGGTGCCGCATTACAACGCTGCCGGCCAGCATGTCAGCAACACCAGCAAAAGCCTGAACGTAAAGATCCCGGCCGGCGTGACCGACGGCGAGCGCATTCGCCTCAAGGGCCAGGGCGCGCCGGGTATCGGTGGCGGGGTCAATGGCGACCTGTACCTGACCATTCGTTTTGCGCCGCACCCCAAATTCGACGTCGAAGGCGAGAACCTGATCATCACCTTGCCGCTGGCGCCGTGGGAGCTGGCACTGGGGACCGAAGTCGCGGTGCCGACCCTGACCGGCAAGATCAACCTCAAGGTGCCGGCCGGCAGCCAGAATGGTCAGCGCATGCGCGCCAAGGGCCACGGCCTGCTGCACAAGGCCGGCCACCGCGGCTACCTGTTCGTGCAGCTCAAGGCGGTGATGCCGAAAAAACTCGACCATGACGTCAAGGCGTTGTGGGAGGAGTTGGCGAAGAAAGCTGCTTTTGATCCGCGAGAGAATTTTTGATTCCGAGATAAGGAGGAGCCAATCATGAGCGACCCCGTGATCGTTCAATTGGACCTGGCAGAATTCTGCGAGGCGACCGAATTGTCGGACGTGCATGTGATCGAGATCGTCGAACACGGCATCCTCGAACCGCAGGGGGCTGTGCCCAAGGATTGGCGTTTCACCGACTATGAACTGACCTTGGCCAAGCGCGCCGCCAAGCTGCGGCGCGAGCTGGAGCTGGAATGGGAAGGCGTCGCCCTGGCGCTGGACCTGCTTGAAGAAGTCCAGCAACTGCGGGCCGAGAACCGCATGCTCAAGCAGCGGTTGGGGCGGCTGGTGATCGAGTAGCTGTAAACACTAAACCTGTGGCGAGGGGGCTTGCCCCCGTTGGGTTGCGTAGCGACCCCAAGTCTGGTCATCGCGGCTCTTCAGGCTGACCGCATGCGTCGTTTTTACGACCGCTTCGCGCTCGAACGGGGCGGTGCGGCGTTCCGACAAGCCCCCTCGCCACAACGCGGTCTTGCGCGGTCACACCTTCCTGGGCAACACCACGGTAAACAGCGTGCCCTGCTCGGCGCTGGAACTGACCTCGATCGTCCCTTCATGGGCATCAACCACTTCCTTGACGATGAACAGCCCCAGACCAAGGCTGGTGCTCGGCGCGCCGAGTTCTTCATCGGCACTGCGTACCAGCGGATCGAAGATGGTGCCGATCGCCTCGGGTGGAATCGGCGTACCGTCGTTGTGCACGGTGAGGCGAATGTTGTCCGTTTCACCCCTGAGGGTCAGTTTGACCGCGCAGTGGTTCGAACCGTGTTGCAACGCATTGCCGATCAGGTTCTGCAGCATTTGAGCGAGCCTTCGGCCATCCCATACACCCTGGGTATCACCTTCGACGCTCAGTGTCGGATCGCATTGCGGATGAGCCGCGCAGGCTTGGGCAATCGCTTCGCGCGCCGTTTCGGCCAGGTCCATGGGCGCCGGTTCAATCGGCAGGCGCTTGCCCAGGCGACTGCGGACCAGCTCCAGCAAATCGCTGACCATCACCGCCATGTGCCGCGCGCCACGCTGGATATGGATTGCGCACGTCAGCGCATCGCCTTCGAGAGCGGCTTTGCGCAGCAGCATTTCCGTGGACATGCTCACTGCTTGCAGCGGTGCGCGCAGGTCATGGCCGAGGATTGCCAAAAAGATGTCCCGGGAGCGATTGACCTGCTCGGCATAAGCCTCGGTGGATTCGGCCAGGGCTTCGTCGATGGCCTCGTTGAAACGGATCATGTCCTGGAAATAGGCGATTTCGGGGGCGTCCAGGCTGTTGACCCACAGGCGGATCACGCAGGCACGCAAATGGCGAAATTCGCTGGTCATCTGCACCAGGTCGAAACCCACGGTATGGCGCAGCTCGCCATGGCTGGCGCCGGCCTTGTCCAGGCTCGGGGTCTTCTCCGGGCCTTCGCCCTTGGCTTTGGCCTGTTGTTCGCTGGCAGTTTGTGCAGTGGACATGTCTCGCGCGGCAGCCAGCAGAATCGCCTTGGCGTGGTCACGCAAGGCTGCTTGATCCATGTACTCGGCCGCCGGGGCGATCGTTCTGGCGAACTGTTCCCATTCATCGACGATACGGTCCACGTGTTGCCTGATGAATTCGGATAAGCGCATGGCCGGTACCTGACTGGAAACTCTTGGCATCTTAGCCCCTTTGCCAGCGGGTAAAAACTACCGCTGGCAAGGCGGATCAGGCTTGCGAATTTTGCGGGTGGTATTTAATTGTTTTTTAGATTCTCAAGTTGAGTGGTGTTGTTTGTTTTGTCGCTGTTTTCCAACAACTATTTGAGCTTTTGTTTTTGCCGCTATTGAATAAGCTAGATGTTCTGTTGATCGCATAGGGATACATGCGTAATGAATGAAATATCAGAAGGAACTGTTTCGGGTGCTTATCCAGAGCTCACTGTCGGCGAAAATATTTATCTGAATTATCTTGCAACCAAAGTTCCGGCGTTAATAAAGAAGCCATCGGTATCAAGACTTGTATCAAATGCAAGCCAGCCACCCGACTTTCCCGAGTGGTACGTCAAGGCCAGCGCTATCGACCGTCAGTACCTCAAGGAACTCATCAGTGAGCGCTGGCGATTGCAAGACAACCTCGATGACGTCTTGGGGGATTTACAAGAGGACATCAATGCATTCGCTGAACCCTTGCTCATTCAAGCGCTGAAAGAAAAACGGAACCTGGAACTGGATGTCCAGGCAACTACAGTACGGCTTTATATTCCGGCTCCGCTGGGTTTTGGCATCGATACCCAGGCCAGCCGGCTCAGGCAGTCCACCCTGATGCAGGCCGCGCTGCACAACTTCGAGGACGCTGACACCCGTGCAGGCACCTTGCGCGACGGCTCCGGCATTTTCGTTACCGATGCCGAAGGTGCGCTGAAGCGCCATCCGTTGACCGTCGAAAGTTTCGCGAGTCTTTGCCGGGAGCTGGATCTCGGTGCGCAGTATCAGCGGCACATTACCGGTTTGCTGGACCCGGCCCGGGCTGATACGAAGGCGTCCCTTGAGCAGCACTTCATCGGGACCGAAAAGGCCGCGTTCAGTGAATCGGCATTAATTGCGTACTTGAAGGGCGATGTCACTTCTTATGCATACGGAAAACTAAAGCAACTGCGGGATAACCAGACAACTGTCTTGATGGGGCATAGCCCTTTACAGTCTCATTGCTTGACACTGATGGGTGTGAAGTTGACCGGTATTGTGCTGTTCAGTGCCGTGGCTGATCCAACGCAAATAAAAAACTTTACGACAATCTGGTCCCGGTACATCAGCGAGCAATGATGGAGTGGTCGCGGCGATTGGCAATTTTGCCTGGGCAAGAGTTTGATCAGTTCAAACTACTCAAGGCCTTTTTTGCCAATGGCCCTAGCGGCGTTGTCGAGGAAATGCTGCGCAGGGAGGATATTTATAAGCAAAGTCGGCTTGAGGGCCCCCTGATTGCCTATGTGCCCGATGACCCCGATCATCCCTTGAAAGAGTACGGCTCCTTCACTGATTTCATGAAGGAGCTGACGAGTCAGCTGCGCTCCTCGGACTATCAACAATTCTTCAGCCGGTTCGTGCCGCAAAAAGACAAGGGCAGGTTTTTCACTCGCATCAGAGAACGCTTTACCACCTTCACCTGGCAACAGCGTGAACCTTTGAACATGGGGCCGTGGTGGCGGGAGACGGCGGTGGAGAATCCCGATGCGGAGCCGATCACCAACGTGATTGACGGTTTGCTTTGGCCTGCGCTCGGTCGATGGCGGCGTGACAAGGCCATCGCGGATGCGCGACACATTGCCGTTCCCACTGACGATGAAGATGCCAACGCCCGTTGGGCGCGACTGAACAGTTACGCGAGTATCGGCTGGAACGTATTCAACTTCGGCGCGATGCTGGTACCGGGTTTGGGAGAAGCCATGCTGGGCATCATGGTCGGGCAAATGGTGCTCGAAACCATGGAGGGCATCGAGGACTGGAGCAAGGGAGACAAGGATGAAGCGGCGGCACTGCTGAGCGGTGTCCTGATCAATGCTGCCCAGCTGGCAATCATGGGGGCAGGGCATGTTCTACCGACGGGCGCGGCGGCAGCGATCAAGCCTTCGACGTTTATCGACCAGTTGAAGCCGGTCGTGCTTGACGACGGCAAGACCCGTTTGTGGAATCCTGACTTGAGCCCTTACGAGCGTCAGGTCGATTTGGCTCCGGATTCAACGCTTAACGAGCGAGGCTTGCATCGGCATGACGAACAGGAGTTTCTGTCGCGTGACGGCAAATACTTCGCCGTACAAGACGATCCGCAGACGGGTCAATCGCGAATCCAGCATCCCGGCCGGCCGACGGCCTACAAGCCAAAACTCGAGCACAACAATACCGGTACCTGGCATACCGAGTTCGACCGTCCCGTTGAATGGACCAAGGCCCAGCTCATGCGACGCTTGGGGACAATCGTCGATGCGTTTGATGATGCGACGCTTGAACACATCCGTATTGCCAGTGGTGTTGAAGAAGCGATGTTGCGTCGGCTGCATGTCGAAAACGAAGCGCCGCCAGCGTTGCTGATCGATGAGATCAACCGGTTCAAAACATGGACGGACACGGGAAAGCTGCCCGGGAATGGCCTGTCACGCTCAAGCAATGCCGGCGTGCTGGTGCTTCAGGACGCCTATGCCCAATTGCCCACCCGCATGGCCGAGGAACTGCTGAGCGCCGCTGAACCCGCTGACTTGAAGGCGCTTGCCGAACAAAAGCGCATTGGGTTGCACTTGCAGCAACAGGTGCGAGCCGCTTTGCTTGAGTTGCGTCTGGCGCGTGCCTATGACGGGCTTTTCCTTGATTCACTGCATGCACTGGACACGGAGAGGCTGGCACTACACACCCTGGAAACCTTGCCGAACTGGCCGGGCGATGTGCGCATCGAAATCCGCGAACATTCGCTGACTGGCCGTCTGCGCGACAGTGTTGGCCCTGAAGATGCGTCGGTGCGCAAAGTGCTGATCAGCACAGACGAGGGGTATGAAGCGCGGGATACCGATGATCACCACCTGCACGGTGCCGATGATCTGTTTTCATCGGTATTGCACGCCCTGCCTGATGTTGAGCGCAGAGCACTGGGCTATGAGATCAACCAGGGCGCGATGCTCAAACGCGCCGTTCAAAATGCACCATTGGCGCGTGACAAGCTGCGTCTGATGCTGGTGGAAAATCCTTTGCGCAAGCCCACCTACGATCCGGAGATGATGAAGCTGCGCGGTGGTATGCAAGCTTCTTCAGGCATTCAGCGACTCACCGGACGACTGACACCACAGGAGCGGGTCAGGAGTGTGCGCCCGGGTTGGACGGAGGCCGAAGCTCAGGCTTATCTGGATGCCGGCGGTCAGGGCGACCATCCAGAACAGCGAGCAAGTGCACTTGAAGCCGAATTCAATCGCCTCAACGCCAATTTCCAGCGCTGGCTGGATTCGCCGACCGAAGCCTTCAGGTATAGCTCGGCCGGGAGGGCTGAGTGGCAGTCCAGAAACACCCTGTACAAAGCCATTCGGCAGTGCTGGCAGCGAACCGCTCCCAGGGATGTGGACGCTTTCGGGAATCTACAGGGGACGGTGCTTGATCTCAGGAATATGCCCTTGGGGCGGCACTTGGGGACCATGCCCCCTCTGGACGCCAATTTTCAGCACGTGACCTGCCTGAACTTGCTGGGCACTGAAATGACCGACGCTCACGTCGCCTTTCTTGATCATTTCCCCAAACTCTGTTCGCTCAACCTTTCCGGCAACCGGCTCACGCAATTTCCCAGTGCCGTGGGGCGAATGCGTGGGCTGACCGAGTTGTACCTCGTCGATAACCGGATTGTGCTGGATGCGCAGGGAGCTACTTATTTGAGATGGCTTACCCGGCTTCAAAGTCTGGATCTTCAGGGGAACCCGCTGGGTCGAGTGCCGGATATCGGCGGTATGCGTATGCTGCATACGGTGATGTTGGGTGAGACCGGCATTAATACCTGGCCGGACGGATTGTTTTCTCAACCCCGATTCCGGCATTTTTACTTGAACCTGCAACGCAATGAACTGACGGTCATCCCACGGGTGACGCCCGGCTCTGTGGGAGCGGAGCTGTTGGCGCGCACGGTATTGAATCGGGACCCGCAGTGGTTGTCGGCCGACAACCTGGAAACACTCAGAGGCTATATCCGGTCCGTCGGCCTGGACCCCGATCGTCCGTATCCGCCTCGCGGCGTGCGCGACAGCCTTGATTGGGAGGACGGCATGACGCGACCTGATTGGGTCGCTAAACAGGAGATATGGAACAGCGTGGAGGATGAGTTCGGTTCGGTGCCTTTTTTCAATCAGATCAGGAAGCTCACCCAATCAACCGCCTTCAGAACTGACAAAGCCTTCAAGGTGGATATGACGCAAAAGCTCTGGCGAATGCTGGAGGCCATGTCCAAGGACAGCGAGCTGCGGCGCAATCTTTTCGTCATGGGCAGGGAAGAGGTCACTAACTGTGTGGATGCCGGGGCGCAGTTGTTCAATGCAATGGGCGTAGAAGTGCTGATCCATGAGGCCTACGCATTGGCTAACCCAGGCCTTGTGGAGGTCGAACTGGTGCAACTGGCCAGGGGCAAATCGCGGCTTGATGAGTTGAGCCGGATCGCCCACAAAGTGGTCGCCGAGCGCCTGGAGAACGGTGAGCAATTCAGGGATGTCGATGCAAACGGCCGAGTCTGGGGAAGCATCGATGAGGTCGAGGTTCACCTGGCTTACATGACGGATCTGGCGGAGCGACTGGACCTGCCTTGGCAGTCCCGTGATTTGCAATTTCGCACGCACACCGGTGTGACTCCCGAGATGATCGAGAGTGCGTATCGGCGGGTCGTGGAACTGGAAACCGGCGACTTACTGCGTGATTCGATCATCGAACAGCCGTTCTGGGAAACTTACCTCCAGGGCTCGAATCGAAGTGCCTTCAAGGTCTTCAGGCGCCGAATCGATGCAACGACGGAATTTTACATGGCGCTTGAAAAGAGAGCCTCCGAACCGGACCTTTCGTCGCAGTCAAAGGCCGATCTGAAGCAGGAGCTCAGGGTACTCGCCGCAGAATTGGGTAAGCCGGAAAGCCAAATTGCTCCGGGCCAGGTCATGACTGACGAAGCCTATGCCGCCGAGTTGAACCTGATCGACATCGAGATGAAAACGCTGCTTAAAACCCTGACCCAACAGGCGATGGATCGGGCGAAACTGCAAAGTGTGGACATCGCCTTTATGAACGCACCAGCAACGGATTGACCTGAGAAACAGCTAACCCGGCACGAAGAATGACACCCCTCGTGCCGGGTTTATGCCTGACCGAATCTCAAAACAGGAAGTAACGCTGAGCCATCGGCAACACATCCGCTGGTTCGCACCAGAGTAAAACACCGTCGGCCTTAACCTGATAAGTCTGCGGGTCAACGTCAATGTTCGGCAGGTAATCGTTGTGGATCAAATCGGTTTTCTGCACATCGCGGCAGCCTTTGACCACGGCGATTTTCTTCTTCAGGCCCAGGGCTTCGGGCAAACCGGCTTCCTGTGCCGCCTGGCTGATAAAGGTCAGGCTGGTGGCGTGCAGTGAGCCGCCGTAGCTGGCGAACATCGGGCGGTAGTGCACCGGTTGCGGCGTCGGGATCGACGCGTTGGCATCGCCCATCAGGCTGGCCGCAATGGCACCGCCCTTGAGGATCAACGTCGGCTTTACCCCGAAAAATGCTGGACGCCAGAGCACCAGATCCGCCCACTTGCCGACTTCGATCGAGCCCACTTCATGGCTGATGCCGTGGGTGATCGCCGGGTTGATCGTGTACTTGGCGATGTAGCGTTTGGCGCGGAAGTTGTCGTTGCCTTCACCGTCCTGGGGTAGCGGACCGCGCTGTTTTTTCATTTTGTCAGCGGTCTGCCAGGTGCGCGTGATGACTTCGCCGACGCGACCCATGGCCTGGCTGTCGGAGCTGATCATCGAGAAAGCGCCGAGGTCGTGCAGGATGTCTTCGGCGGCGATGGTTTCGCGGCGGATGCGGCTTTCGGCGAAGGCCACGTCTTCGGCAATGCTCGGGTCCAGGTGGTGGCAGACCATCAGCATGTCGAGGTGTTCGTCGATGGTGTTGCGGGTGAACGGCCGGGTCGGGTTGGTCGAGCTCGGCAGCACGTTGGCGAAACCGCAGGCCTTGATGATGTCCGGCGCATGACCGCCACCGGCACCTTCGGTGTGGTAGGTGTGGATGGTGCGGCCCTTGAAGGCGGCGAGGGTGGTTTCGACGAAGCCGGACTCGTTGAGGGTGTCGGTGTGAATCGCCACCTGCACATCGTACTGGTCAGCCACGGTCAGGCAATTGTCGATGCTCGCCGGGGTGGTGCCCCAGTCTTCGTGCAGCTTGAGGCCGATGGCGCCGGCCTTGACCTGCTCGATCAAGGGTTCCGGCAGGCTGGCGTTGCCCTTGCCGGTGAGGCCGATGTTCATCGGGAACGCATCGGCGGCCTGGAGCATGCGCGCCAGGTGCCACGGCCCTGACGTGCAGGTGGTGGCGTTGGTGCCGGTGGCCGGTCCCGTGCCGCCACCGATCATGGTGGTGACGCCGCTCATCAGCGCTTCTTCGATCTGCTGTGGGCAGATAAAGTGGATGTGCGTGTCGATGCCGCCGGCGGTGAGGATCATGCCTTCACCGGCGATCACTTCGGTGCTGGCGCCGACCGCGATGGTGACGTTGGGCTGGATGTCCGGGTTGCCGGCCTTGCCGATGGCCGCGATGCGTCCGTCCTTGAGGCCGACGTCGGCTTTGACGATGCCCCAGTGGTCGATGATCAGCGCGTTGGTGATCAGGGTATCGACGACATCGCGTGCCAATAATTGGCTTTGGCCCTGGCCGTCGCGAATGACTTTACCGCCACCGAATTTCACCTCTTCGCCGTAGGTGGTGAAGTCCTTTTCTACTTCGATCCACAGTTCGGTGTCGGCCAGACGGACCTTGTCACCGACGGTGGGGCCGAACATGTCGGCGTAGGCTTGACGGGAAATTTTCATGTGCTTGCCTTGAAAGTGAGGTGCGGCAGTCCGCGGTCCATTGTGGCGAGGGA
Organism: Pseudomonas sp. GW822-FHT02G04; assembly: GCF_058802085.1. Classification (NCBI taxonomy): domain Bacteria; kingdom Pseudomonadati; phylum Pseudomonadota; class Gammaproteobacteria; order Pseudomonadales; family Pseudomonadaceae; genus Pseudomonas; species Pseudomonas sp. GW822-FHT02G04. The sequence continues at coordinate 124,966 of NZ_JBXANU010000012.1, read as the reverse complement.
GCTTGCTCCCGTTCGGCTGCGCAGCAGTCGTAAAATCTGCCGCTCCGGTTATTCAGATAGATCGCACCAGCTGTGTTGCGAGCGCTTCGCACTCGAGCGGGAGCAAGCTCCCTCGCCACAGGGTTGCATATCAGTCGAGGTCGCCCATGATCCTGCCGGCAAACCCGAACACCCGGCGATGCCCGGCCAGGTCCACTAGCTCGACCTCGCGGCTCTGCCCCGGTTCGAAGCGCACCGCGGTGCCGGCGGGGATGTTCAGGCGCATGCCACGGCTGGCGGCGCGGTCGAAGGTCAGCGCGTCGTTGGTTTCGAAGAAGTGATAATGCGAGCCGACCTGGATCGGCCGATCGCCGCTGTTGGCCACCTTCAGGCTGAGAGTGCGTCGGCCCACGTTAAGCTCGATGTCGCCGGACTGGATCTGGTACTCACCGGGAATCATCACTGGGCTCCTTGGAGAATCTTGTAGTAGAGGGCGGTCGGTTTGTAGCGCCCGTTCGGGTCGCAGGCGTAGTCCGGAATTTCGCCGGCACGGGTGTAACCCAGGGCCTTGTAGAAGTCTTCGGCGGGGGAGCCGGCCTCGGTGTCGAGGTAAAGCATGCCGCGCTTGTGCTGGCGGGCCGTAAGCTCAAGGGCATTCATCAACTGCTGGCCCAGGCCGCGACGACGGGCGTGTTCACGCACCAGCAGTTTCTGCACTTCGGCGCGGTTCAGCCCATTGGCTTTCTGGCACAGGTTCAGTTGTACGCTGGCCTGCACCTGTTCGTCCTTGACCACCACCCACAGCAGCACGTTGCCTTTGTTCAGGTTGTCCTGGACTTCATCGAAATGGGCTCGGGCCTGGGTGGCGTCCAGATCCGCCATGAACCCGACGCTGGCGCCATAGCCGACGGCGTCGAGCAGCAGATCAATCAATCCCTGACGATAGTGCGCAAAGCTTTCAACGTTGACGCGTCGCAGTTGGGCGGCGTTCATGGGGTATCACTCCTTGTGGGGACCAGGTGGCATTGCGCCTGGGTCGAGGATCAGTTGCATGAAGGTCAGGTCCAGCCAGCGGCCGAACTTGGTACCCACCTGCGGCATTTGGCCGGTGACGACAAAACCGGCCCGATCGTGCAGCCGGATCGAGGCGCCATTACCGCTTTCGATGGCGGCGACCATCACGTGTTTGTTGCAGCCTTTGGCGCGTTCGATCAGCGCTTCCATCAGGCGCGGGCCGAGGCCGTTGCCGCGCTGGTCGTTGCGCACATACACCGAGTGCTCGACCGTATGGCGGAACCCGTCGAACGGCCGCCAGTCACCGAATGAAGCGTAGCCGAGTACGTTGTCGTCGCCGTCGACAATCACCAGGATCGGATAGCCCTGGGCCTGCCGGGCGCTGAACCAGGCCTGGCGGTTGCCCAGGTCTACGGCCTGCTCGTTCCAGATCGCCGTGGTGTGGAGCACGGCATCGTTGTAGATGTCGCGGATCGCCGGCAGATCGGCGTGCAGCGCATCGCGGATGTGGTAAGTCATGGCGCGGCCTCAGGCGATCGGTTGGTGAACGGTGACCAGTTTGGTGCCGTCGGGAAACGTCGCTTCGACCTGGATCTCCGGGATCATTTCCGGGATGCCTTCCATCACTTGTTCGCGGCTGAGCAGGGTGGTGCCGTAGTGCATCAGCTCGGCCACGGTCTGGCCGTCACGCGCGCCTTCGAGCAGCGCCGCGGAAATGTAGGCCATGGCCTCCGGGTAATTGAGTTTCACGCCGCGAGCCAAACGCCGCTCGGCCACGAGGCCGGCGGTGAAGATCAGCAGCTTGTCTTTTTCGCGTGGGGTCAGGTCCATCGTAGAAATCCATAATCGGCAGTTAAAAAATCTTGCATCGTGCAGGGTGGATCGTATTCAGGTGGCCCATATTCTGGGTGGGACGGCTTCGCGGCCAAGCAACGCAGGCCTGAGCAATCGCCACAAATCAATCAACCAACCCCGTGCTAACAGCGCCTCGCTGGCCAGGCATCGAGCGACCAAAAGGCCCGGCAGTTGCGTCAGATCCCCGCGCACCTCATTGGGTAGCGAGCGGCACTTCTCCAGCAATTCGCTATCAATTTCCCCCGTCACCAGCAACGTCGCAAACACCGGTTGCCCATCCAGCCCGATCGGCGAATCGAGCAAACCGTCAGCCCCGACAATGCGCTGGCGTTCGTGCCAGAGCAACTGGCCGTCGCGGCGAATGTCCAGGTGGGCCTGGAAGTGCCCGAGGTCGAAGCGCTCGCCACTGGCCGGGCGACCCAGCGCTACCACGTCCCAGTAGAACAACCGGGCATCGGCCTCAAGATCAATGCTCGTGCTGAGTTCAGCCTGAGCGGCGCTGAAGATAATCGTCTCTTGCGGCAGCCACTCCAACGTAGCACCGGCGCCAACGCGCAATTCGAGTTTCTGATAAGCCGGCCCGGCCGCGCGATACCACTTGGCGGCGCCAGGGCTGGTGATTTGCGCCCAGGCGTGCGTACCGACGCTGGCCGATATATCCAGCCGATCACCGCCGGCAATCCCGCCCGGCGGGTGGACGATGATGTGCTGACACACCTCGGGGCCTTCGGCATACAAGTGCTTCTGCACCCGCAGCGGGCCTTTATGACGGCGCTGCACCGGGCGGGTGCTGGCGCCGAAACGGGCGTAGCCCAGCTCCAGCTCGGCATGCCAGCTCGGGGTAAACAGCGCAGTGGGGAGAGGTAAATTCATATCGTCTAATTATCGTCAGAAGGCTGCAGGTTAGATCGTAACCAGCCCACGCACACCTTCGGCTTCCATATTTTCGCCGCGACCCTGCTGCACGATCTCGCCCCGGGACATCACCAGGTACTGATCGGCCAGCTCGGCGGCGAAATCGTAGAACTGCTCCACCAGCAAAATCGCCATGTCGCCACGGGCTGCGAGCTTTTTGATCACTGCGCCGATTTCCTTGATCACCGACGGCTGGATGCCTTCGGTGGGTTCGTCGAGAATCAGCAGCCGTGGACGACTGGCCAGTGCTCTGCCGATCGCCAGTTGCTGTTGCTGACCGCCGGACAAGTCACCGCCACGCCGTTGCTTCATTTGCAGCAGCACCGGGAACAGCTCGTAGATGAACGCCGGGACCTCTTTGGCTTCGGAACCCGGAAACCGCGACAGGCCCATCAGCAGATTTTCTTCCACGGTCAGTCGACCGAAAATTTCCCGGCCCTGAGGCACGTAAGCGATGCCGGCATGCACCCGTTGGTGCGGCTTGAACGTGGTGATCGGTTTGCCTTCCCAGTTCACCGCGCCTTCTTTGGCCGGCAGTAAACCCATCAGGCACTTGAGCAAGGTGGTCTTGCCCACGCCGTTGCGCCCGAGCAGGCAGGTGACTTCGCCGACCTTCACCTCAAACGTCAGGCCCCGCAGGATGTGGCTACCGCCGTAGTACTGGTGCAGCTTGTTGACTTGCAGCATCTTCAAATTCCTTCTGTGTCATACGATCCCACTCTCGACGCGCCTTTGCTTTTGTAGGAGCGAGGCTTGCCCGCGAAGCTTTTGGCGCCCGAGAGATCGCCTTCGCGGGCAAGCCTCGCTCCTACAGAAACGCAAAATCAGCGGCCGAGGTAGACCTCGATCACCCGCTCATTGTCCTGCACCTGTGCCAGCGACCCTTCGGCCAGCACGCTGCCCTGGTGCAACACGGTGACGTGATCGGCGATCGAGCCAACGAAGCCCATGTCATGTTCCACCACCATCAGCGAATGCTTGCCAGCGAGGCTCTTGAACAGCTCGGCGGTGAATTCGGTTTCGGCGTCGGTCATGCCCGCCACCGGCTCGTCGAGCAGCAGCAGTTGCGGGTCTTGCATCAGCAGCATGCCGATTTCCAGAAACTGCTTCTGCCCGTGGGACAACAACCCCGCCGGGCGATTGACCGAACTGGTCAGGCGAATGGTTTCCAGCACTTCGGTAATGCGATCTTTTTGTTCACCACTCAGGCGAGCCCGCAAGCTGGCCCACACCGATTTGTCGGTTTTCTGCGCCAGCTCCAGGTTTTCGAACACGCTCAGGGCTTCGAACACGGTTGGCTTCTGGAACTTGCGACCGATGCCGGCCTGGGCGATTTGCACTTCGCTCATCTGCGTCAGGTCCAGGGTTTCGCCGAACCAGGCCTTGCCGTGGCTGGGGCGGGTCTTGCCGGTGATCACGTCCATCAGCGTGGTTTTGCCCGCGCCGTTGGGGCCGATGATGCAGCGCAATTCGCCGACGCCGATGTACAGGTTCAGATTGTTGAGGGCCTTGAAACCATCGAAGCTGACGCTGATGTCTTCCAGCGTCAGGATGGTGCCGTGGCGCGTATTCAGGCCGGGGCCGACGCGTTGGCCCAGGCCGATGGCATCGCGGCTGCTGCCGGCGTCCTTGTTGGGCTGCGGTGGGAAAAAGGCCGGTTCGAGCATGAATTCAGCCGTTGCAGTGACTCTCATGATTCGCCCCTTTTCTTCAGCAGACCGATCACACCCTTAGGTAGATACAACGTCACGACGATGAACAGCGCGCCGAGGAAGAACAGCCAGTATTCAGGAAACGCCACGGTGAACCAGCTCTTCATGCCGTTGACCACGCCGGCACCGAGTAGCGGACCGATCAGCGTGCCGCGCCCACCGAGAGCAACCCACACTGCGGCTTCGATCGAGTTGGTCGGCGACATTTCGCTCGGGTTGATGATCCCGACTTGCGGCACATACAGCGCGCCCGCCAGGCCACACAACACCGCACTCAACACCCAGACAAACAGCTTGAAGCCGCGCGGGTCGTAGCCGCAAAACATCAGGCGGTTCTCGGCATCGCGCAACGCGGTCAACACCCGGCCGAACTTGCTTTGCGCCAGCCGCCAGCCGATGAACAGACTCGCTACCAGCAGCAGTACCGTGGCGAAAAACAACACCGCGCGAGTCCCCGGTTCCGTGATGCCAAACCCGAGAATGCTGCGGAAGTTGGTGAAGCCGTTGTTGCCGCCAAACCCGGTTTCGTTGCGGAAAAACAGCAGCATTCCGGCGAAGGTCAGGGCCTGGGTCATGATCGAGAAATACACGCCCTTGATTCGCGAGCGGAAGGCGAAGAAACCGAACACCAGCGCCAGCAATCCCGGCGCTAATACCACCAGGCACATGGCCCAGAGGAAGCTGCTGGTGCCGGTCCAGTACCACGGCAATTCGGTCCACGACAGGAACGTCATGAACGCCGGCAAGCCGTCACCCGAAGCCTGGCGCATCAGGTACATGCCCATGGCGTAGCCGCCGAGGGCGAAGAACAGACCGTGACCCAAGGACAGCAAACCGGCGTAGCCCCAGACCAGATCGAGGGCCAGAGCGACGATGGCGTAGCACAGGATTTTGCCCGCCAGCGTCAGTGTGTAGGCCGAGACGTGAAGCGTGCTGTTCGGCGACAACAGCGACAGCAGTGGCAACGCCAGTAGCAGAACGAGGATCACCGCGCCGACAGCAATGGTGACTTTGGGGCCGGCTTTCTTTGTTGCGGTAACGAGCAGAGGTTGGTTCATCAGTCGATCACCCGTCCTTTCAGTGCGAAGAGGCCTTGCGGACGTTTCTGGATGAACAGAATGATCAGCGCGAGGATCAGAATCTTGCCCAGCACCGCACCGATCTGCGGTTCGAGAATCTTGTTGGCGATGCCTAAGCCGAACGCGGCCAGCACACTACCGGCCAATTGACCGACACCACCGAGCACCACCACCAGGAACGAATCGATGATGTAGCTCTGGCCGAGGTCCGGGCCGACGTTGCCGATCTGGCTGAGCGCCACGCCACCGAGGCCGGCGATGCCGGAGCCGAGGCCGAAAGCGAGCATGTCGACGCGCCCGGTGGGCACGCCGCAGCAGGCGGCCATGTTGCGGTTCTGGGTGACGGCACGCACGTTCAAACCGAGGCGCGTCTTGTTCAACAGCAGCCAGGTCAGCACCACCACAAACAAGGCAAACGCGATGATCACGATACGGTTGTACGGCAGCACCAGATTGGGCAGCACCTGAATCCCGCCCGACAACCACGCCGGGTTGGCCACTTCGACGTTCTGCGCGCCGAACACCAGCCGCACCAACTGGATCAGCATCAGGCTGATGCCCCACGTCGCGAGCAGCGTTTCCAGCGGGCGACCGTAGAGGTGACGAATCACCGTGCGCTCCAGCGCCATGCCGATGGCGGCGGTGACGAAAAACGCCACCGGCAGCGCAATCAGCGGATAGAACTCGATGGCTTGCGGGGCGAAACGCTGGAACATCAGCTGCACCACGTACGTCGAGTAAGCGCCGAGCATCAGCATCTCGCCGTGGGCCATGTTGATCACCCCGAGCAGGCCGAAGGTGATCGCCAATCCGAGGGCCGCCAACAGCAGAATCGAACCGAGGGACATGCCACTGAAAGCCTGGCCGAGCATTTCGCCGATCAGCAGTTTGCGTTTGACCTGGGCCAGGCTGGTTTCGGCGGCGGTGCGCACACTGGCGTCGGCTTCAACGCCGGGTTCGAGCAAGCCTTCGAGGCGGGTGCGGGCCAGCGGGTCGCCGGTTTCGCCAAGCAAACGCACGGCGGCGAGGCGCACGGTCGGGTCACTGTCGACCAGTTGCAGATTGGCCAACGCCAGGCTCAGGGCGGCGTGAACGCTTTCGTCTTGTTCGCTGGCCAACTGCTGGTCGAGGAATTTCAGTTGTGCCGGTTTGGCGCTTTTCTGCAATTGCTGCGCGGCGCTCAGACGGGTTTTGGCGTCGGCGGCGAGCAATTGGTGGCTGGCCAAAGCGGTGTCGATCAGACCCCGCAGGCGATTGTTCAGGCGCAGGGTTTTGGTTTGGCCATCGATGGTCAGCTCGCCTTGTTGCAGGGCGTTGATCAGTTCGATACGGGCCGGATCGGGCTGCGCGGCCCAGGTTTCCAGAAGCTTGGCTTGCTGCACGGGATTGGCCGCGACGAAGTCTTCGGCGTCGCCGGCGTGGACGGCCATCGGCAGCAAAAGTGCGAGGGCGAAAATGAGGCGGTAAAGGGCAGTGGGCATAGCGAGTGTCCTGTATTGATCGTTCCCACGCTCCGCGTGGGAACGCAGCCCGGGACGCTCTGCGTCCCAAAGCGGACGCAGAGCGTCCGTTGAGGCATTCCCACGCAGAGCGTGGGAACGATCAGGCTAAGCGGGGTGAATCAGTTGCTCTTCACCGCATACTCCGGCTTCTTGTCGTTACCCGGGATGAACGGGCTCCACGGCTGGGCGCGGATCGGCCCTTCGGTCTGCCACACCACGTTGAACTGACCGTCGGCCTGAATCTCGCCGATCATCACTGGCTTGTGCAGGTGATGGTTGGTCTTGTCCATGGTCAGGGTGTAGCCGGACGGTGCGGCGAAAGTCTGGCCGGCCAAGGCTTCGCGGACTTTGTCGACGTCGGTGGACTTGGCTTTCTCGGCGGCTTGCGCCCACATGTGGATGCCGACGTAGGTGGCTTCCATCGGGTCGTTGGTCACCGCTTTGTCGGCGCCCGGCAGGTTGTGTTTCTTGGCGTAGGCTTTCCAGTCATCGACGAACTTCTTGTTCACCGGGTTTTCCACCGACTCAAAGTAGTTCCATGCCGCGAGGTTGCCCACCAGCGGTTTGGTGTCGATGCCGCGCAATTCTTCTTCGCCCACCGAGAACGCCACGACCGGTACGTCGGTGGCTTTCAGGCCCTGGTTGGCCAGCTCTTTATAGAACGGCACGTTGGAGTCGCCGTTGACGGTGGAGATGACCGCCGTCTTGCCACCGGCAGAGAATTTTTTGATGCTGGCCACGATGGTCTGGTAATCACTGTGGCCGAACGGGGTGTAGACCTCTTCGATGTCCTTGTCCGCCACACCTTTGGAGTGCAGGAACGAGCGCAGGATCTTGTTGGTGGTGCGTGGGTAGACGTAGTCGGTGCCGAGCAGGAAGTAGCGTTTGGCGCTGCCGCCTTCTTCGCTCATCAGGTATTCCACTGCCGGAATCGCCTGTTGGTTGGGCGCCGCGCCGGTGTAGAACACGTTCGGCGACATCTCTTCGCCTTCGTATTGCACTGGGTAGAACAGCAGGCCGTTGAGCTCTTCGAACACCGGCAATACCGATTTACGCGACACCGAGGTCCAGCAACCGAACACCACCGCCACCTTGTCCTGGGTCAGCAACTGCCGGCCCTTTTCAGCGAACAGCGGCCAGTTCGATGCCGGGTCCACGACGACAGGTTCGAGCATCTTGCCGTTCACACCGCCCTTGGCGTTGATTTCGTCGATGGTCATCAACGCCATGTCTTTGAGCGAGGTTTCGGAGATCGCCATGGTCCCGGACAACGAATGCAGAATACCGACCTTGATGGTCTCGGCGGCCTGGACAGTCCAGGTCATGCCCATCGCGGCAATGCTTGCCGTGAGTGTGAAAGCCTTGATCAAACTGCGACGCTTCATTGTGCGATCTCCATGAACGTTAAAGTTTTTTATGGTTGGCAGATGCGGACGACTGAAGGGTCTTTAGCAAGGGCTGTGCCTGGACGGCAAAGGCAGGGAAACATCGTAATAGAGCCCTCGGCGACCCCGGTGGCGCACCAGACTGGGGCTTGATGAAGGCGTGAGTGCATCGGCGTGCGCAGCATTGGTGCCTGCAGTGTCAGCAGCCGAAACCCTGCGGGCGATAAATATGTACCACCTGCGGCGCTCCGGGATCCTGATCATGATCCCTTCTCAATCAAGTGAGCAGCGCATGGACAGCACCTCTATAAGCACACCTTCAATACCTCGAGGGACGGCCGGATTTCCTGCCCTGGGACCGACATTCATCAGTGCCGATGATGCGGCCTATTGGGTACACCGGCAGATCGGTGCGCGCCGTGACAAAGCCTACGGCGGCGTGATCGTGCAGCGTGGCGACGGAAAGTTTCAGCCCACATTGCCGGTGGCGGGAAGGATGGGGCATTTCGATTTCGACACGATGCTGTCTACCGGGACTCCCGGAGAACTGTTTGCCCCCACTGGATACAGTGGTGCGGCGTATTACCTGTCCCATTCGGCCAGTCACGCCGAAGTCCTGCGTACTCATCCCCGCTGGACGGCCGAACAAATCAAGTTGAGCCTCGGCTTTTTTTCGAGAGGACATGTCCTGACCCACATGCAGGACCCGGGCGCCTATGGCCAGCGTCACTATCTGTCGGGACCGGATGGTTCGCTGATCAAATACGAGTCCACTCAGCCGGCAGAAGAGAAAAAGCTCTTTGAGCAAGGGTTCAAGGCTTTCGGACCGTTCTCCGACGTCGAACAACTGATTCAGAAAGTGGCGCAAACCGGCACCCTGAGCGTACTGGTCGCCAATGATCAGTGGGGCGGCGTACGAGGAAAGGTGTCGGCGAACTGGACCCTTGGTACCGCCCTGGGACACAACCGGCCCGTCTCACAGCCTTTTTTTTGTGCCGTCTCCGATCAAGTGGACAAAGCCATCGAAGTCGCGGCAACGAGTGTCTCCACAACCTCCGGCAGTATGTATCTGGGTTTTGTAGTCACGTCTGCCGGTAGTTCAGATTGCATGGCGACCTATCCGGTTCTCTCCAATCAGCTGGAGGTGGCGATAGAATTGTTCAAAACCTTTCCGAGGCGACCTGATCACAAGCTGGAAAGGTTGCTCGATTTCGACCTGCACGGCGTTTTTTTCCTATCGCACAGTGATGGAGCGCAGAGCACCAGCGAGCCTTGGCTTTATGAACGTTTTTTTTCACCGGACGAGTTGGCTGCGGGTATCAAATTTTCGCTATGGGATGTTTACCGGCAGGAGTATCCGGATTATCTGAAGGTGTATGCCAGAACCCGTGACGGTGCCGTGTTGCAGTACCGCCCCTCGGCGCACCTGCGTGAAGTTCCTCTGAAGGACAGCGCGGACTTCAACGCTCGACTGAAGGCCGACACGCTCAAGCCCGCGGATTACGTCAAGCAGGTGGCCGCAGCCGGCGAGCTGACAGTGCTGAAGGACAGCGCGTTGTGGGATGTTGTCGGGAGCGTTGGCGCCGACTGGCAGCCCTATGCCAGGTCGAGGCGTTTGAGTCCCGCTTTCATCCTGGCCGACGATGCCGCACGTTTTGCGCATGAGTACATCGGCAGCCGGCGTGAGCAAGGTTTCGTCGGGATGATTTTGCAGGATCGAAACAACCGGTTCGTCGCCACCAAGCCGGTTACGGGCGCGCAGCCGCGGTTTGCCCTGGACTGGCTCTGCCCTCTCGACGCTACCGGCGCACCGATTGTGCTGCTCGAGGGGCATTCGTTTTATGGCCTGTACGCCTCGCGATGGCAAGCCGACTCAAACTCCGTTGAACGTGCCGACGAACAAGAGCAATTGACGCAGGCGCAAATGTTCACCACTGAAGACATTCGCTCGGTGCTCGCCAAGAGTGCGCACGTTGTCGATTTTTACCTCTCGGGTTCGCCAGACAGCCTGCTGGTTTACAGTCCCGACTTATCGAAAGTGGCCGCTCGCAACAAGGTGCAAGAGCGCGTTGCCATACTCGCCGATGGCTCCACCCTGATCGACCGGGAGCTGAAGGCCGGCACTCTGGCGCCCGATGCGGTGGTCGACGAGCTGGCCGGGACCGGCCGATTGCGTGTGGTAGCAGGCAATGATGTGTGGGGACCGCGAGGAACGGTACTGGGTAATGAGTCAGCTCCCGCAAGCGTTTCCGCTCCGGTGCTCGGGGCGATTTTTGCCAGCGCCGAAGAGGCCGTGCTGAACGCCCGTCATCGAGCCAGGCTCGACTACCGCACGGCTGCGGCGGGCTGGGGATTCATTCTTAAGCACAAGGACCGCGCAGAGTACGTAGCGACCGAAACGGTGCCTGTCGGGCGCTTGGGTGCATTGAACCAGGCGAGCGATTTTGGCGCTCCCGTATTGGTCGACGAGTTTCGCACTCTGGCGCTGTATTACTCGGCAAGCTGGATGCCTAAAGGGTTATCGACAGCGGATACCTGGTTTGCCCGACATTTTGTTTCCATGACCGAACTGGCGGCGGCGATTTATGACGACGAGGGCACACAACGCCTTACGCATTTTCAAGACCTGAATGTTTTTGTCGCGACCCTGGATGGGACCTTGTTGCGGTATCAATACCCGGCCACCGCAACCCGGTTTGACACTAAAGGTTTGCAGCAACTGAGGTCGATGTTGGTCAACAGCACGCCACCCTATACCAACGTCATTCAACTGGTCGCCAAGGCCGGAGAACTGAGGGTGCTGCGCACCAGTGAGTTGTGGGACGAGCCAGGCATTGTCGGGTCCGACTGGAAACCTTACGTGCAGATACAACGGCGAGCCCTTAGCCCGGTGTTTCTGTCGCAGGATGACACGGTGCGTTATGCGCTGACGCAGTTGGGCGTGCGGCGTGAGCGGATCTACGGTGGCCTGGTGCTGCGTCGGGCCGATGGTTTGTTTGTCGCGACGTTGCCGGTGCCCGTTGAGGTCGAGAACTTCCCGGCCAGCTGGATTCGTCTGGACGAATTGATCGAACAGGGGCTGTTTCTGGCGGGAAGCTCAGTCGTTGCCCGCTACCATTCCCGGGTGCAGGTCGAACCCATCTTCGCGCTGTCGAACCGCGAACGGGACGTGTACCTCAATATGTTTTCCACCGATTTTCTCGCGGACATCCTGCCCGGTTCAGGCCTTTCCCCATCGCTGTCGCCCGGCAAGGAATATCTGCTGGGGCTCGATGGCAGCCTGATCAGCTACACCCTCAGCGCCAGTGCTGCCGAAAAGCAACTCGCGCGATCATTGGCCCCGCCCAGTCAGTTACAGCGCAGACATACCCCGATAGAGCTGCAAATGCGCAATGGCACGCTAACCCCGAGTGAATACGTCAATCAGGTTGCAAGAACTGGCAGGTTGCAAGTGATCGAGGGTAGCCGGCTGTGGGGCAAGGCCAGGCAGTTGTCACAATGGAGTGCTTATTCCGGGGGCGGCCCATCGCAAGTGCACCGGTCGGCCATTGCTGATCCGGCGCTCAGTCCGGTCTTCACGCAAATGGACGACGCCGTACGGCATGTCCATCGAACGGTTGGCGCTCGAACCGGATTGATGTTCGGGTTCGTGCTCAAGTCGCTGAAGGCCGAGCGGTATGTGACAACGTTGCCAATTGGCGGGCGGCGAGGAGGTCTCGCCGTAGAGAAGGTGTTTCCCGATGGGCTATTACCCCTGGGGTACAGCGTTGAGGGAATCTATCTGTGTCCGTCGACCGGGGCGGGGCGACTGCCGCACGACTTGCATCAGAGTTTCATCTCGCCTCGGGATCTGATGTACGGGTTGGACGCTGTCCGGGTGCGCACGGGGGCAGTGACTACTTTTCTCAACGTCTTTGTGTCCTGTGACGATGGCGCCTTGTTGCGATACAAACCCAAGGCCAGCGCCCCCGAGTGGACCCAGTTACAGGCCGCGGTCGCCTACGAGAAGGTGCTGCAATCAGGGCACGAATCGCTGATCGAGTATTTGCGCAAAGTGATTGCAAACGGTGAGTTGCAGGCAGTGGTGCGCAGCGCTTTCTGGTCGCCATTCAGGGTGGATGCCCAGGGTGTCAAAACCGGTATCGGGCTGATGAGGTGGGCGCGGGATAACCGGTTAGCGCTCGGGCCGGTATTTGCACATGCCGATGACGCTGCACGCTCGGCCCAAAGACTGATTGGCGAGTACGTCGGCCAGCAATATCTCGGTGGCGTCCTGATACACCAGGCATCTTCTTCGTTCGTTGCTGTCGAGCCGCTTGAGGACGGCCTCGACAGTGGCGCTGCCACCGCACTGTTTTACTCAGGGCCGGGCGGGCCGATTGCCCCGGTCGTGATACCGGGTGAGCAGCCGTTGCCATTGCCGGTTTTTCCGCAGGATTTCAAATGGGTGGCTGTTCATCACTTCTACAAACGCTTCAACCTGTTCGTTAAGGACCCCAGTGCGACGGATCGATTGCTGCTGGATAATCTGGCCCTTGCGGACCTGTGGTTCAGCAGGGACGTGGTGAAAAAGAGCGGGGTCTCTGGCGGCAGTTGCTACTTCACCGGTCGTGGGAACGCGCTGTTCAAATTCACCCCCAGCTTCTCGCCGCAGGAAACTGCATTCTTAAATGAGGAGGCGAAGGACGGAGTCGCGGCCTATCTCGCCAGACTCGCAGGCGTCGGCCGGCTTGAAGTATTGGACACCGATGATTACTGGCACCGCAGGGGGCGCCTGAATGCGACCTGGAAGTCGGCTGTGCGACCGGAGGCGAAGCCAGACCATGACGAACTGTAGAGCGCCGCATTCATTGAACTGAGCGCTTGATGAGCCGTGCCCTGCGGGTTGGCACGGCTCTGTGGTGCTGCATGAGGACGATGAAAAAACCGCCAATCGCCCCCGTGGCCACGCGAACGCAATCAGTCAGGGAAGAGAAATAACTATGCACCGCCATGGGCGTATTTCTCAGTGCGACAGTGGGTGCTCAATGATGACTCAATGGAGTACCCCCATCATGGATGAACAACTACAGGCTTGCTCGCGAAGACGGCGGCACATCCAGCATCAATGTGTCTGCCCCCACCGCTTTCGCGGGCAAGTCTCGCTCCTACAGTATTGCGGTGTGTTTGAAGGCTACGCCGGGTCGACGTTATCCAGCGCCCGGTTAACCGCCAGTTCCGCCAGCATGATGCTTTGTTGAATCGCCAGCGCCGTGTAGCGCTGCGGGCCGGTCAGGTCGTTGGCGAAATCGCTGGCCAGGACACTCGCCGTGGCTAACGATTCACAGGCGTGGGCCAGGAGGCTTTCGGTATCCATATTCGGGGCGACCATGAACATGGTGCTGGGGCGGCGGGGTTTTTCGGTGTAGGGCGCTAGGGGATCGAGGTAGTAGTCGAGGGCGCGTTTGATGGCTTCGCGATCCTTGAGTAATTCTTCGTTGCGCGAGGCTTCGGCGTTGGGGGTGGTGGTGTTGAAGGGTGGGTCGGGAACGATTTTTTTATTCATTAGGGGCACCAAATCAAATGGAGCCACCACTTATCGTTTCTCACGCGATGAAGGGGTGGCAGCTATGTGCGGAGTGAGAAACCGGTCGTACCCCAAACCCGGCCGGACCGAAGTCCGCCCGCACACAGCCGCCATAGAGCATTGCACGCAGCGGTAAGCTGGCGGCAATTATGGTGGTACTGATGTTGGATTAACAGGGCTACCGGGTTCTCACGCCCGATCGCTGAGTTGTCAGCGACAGCCAAAGACTAGAGAGCCCGCTTCCGACGGGCAACCTGAAAGATGCGTGGGAAAGGTCTGAGTTCTGATACATCCGTTAAACATTCAAAGCGGAACGCGGAGCGTCCCTGGCGGCGTTCCCACGCGGGAGCGTGGGAACGATCACCCTGTGGGAGCGGTGAGTCAGCGCCGGCGCATCAGGCCGATGAAGAACAGCCCGCCAATCGCGGCGGTGGCGACGCCGATGGGCAAGTCTTCCGGGGCGATCAAGGTTCGTGCGGCCACGTCGACCCAGACGAGAAACAGGCTGCCCAACAACACGCACACCGGCAACAACCGACGATGCTCGGCACCCACCAACCGTCGTGCAATGTGCGGCACCATCAACCCGACAAAACCAATCGAGCCGCTGATCGACACCAGCACCCCAGTCATCAGCGAGGCAATCAAAAACACCCGCAGCCGTACGGTGCGGGCATTGAGGCCCAGGGTCACGGCGGTCTGCTCGCCGGCCATCAACGCATTCAACGGCCGGGCCATGCCCAGCAGTAAAACCAACCCCAGCAACACGCTGATGGCGGGTACGGCGAGCAATTCCCAGCGCGCCAGCCCGAGGCCACCGAGCATCCAGAACATCACCGCCGAACTGGCGCGATGGTCACCGAGAAACAGCAGCAGATTGGCGATCGCCATCATCACGAACGACACCGCGACACCGCACAGCAGCAACCGATCACTGTCCAGCCGCCCATTGCGATTGGCGATCATCAGCACGACCAACATGCTCAGCAGCGCGCCGATAAACGCCGCGATGGGCAAGGTCAGCAGGCCGACGATTTCACCGACATGCAACACCACGATCACTGCGCCGAGGGTCGCGCCGGAGGTCACGCCGAGCAGGTGTGGATCTGCCAGCGGATTGCGCGTCACCGCTTGCAGCACTGCGCCGATCAACGCCAGGCCGGCGCCCACCAGCGCGCCGAGCAACATGCGCGGTACGCGGATCAGCCAGACGATGTGTTCCTGTCCGGTGGCCCAGTCCGGTACACCGATGCTGAAAATCTTGTGCAGCAGAATCCGCCACACCACGTCCACCGGCACCCGCGCCGGGCCGAAGCCCAGCGACACCACACACGACATCAGCAACAGCACGCCGAGGCCGATCAGCAACAAGGCATAGCGACGGTCGATCATTCGCCGTGGAAACCCTTGGCCAGGGTTTCGACCGCCAGCACGTTGTCGATCCCCGGGGTGGCCTGTACGTAAGGAATGACGATGAAGCGCTGGTTCTTGATCGCGTCCACCGATTGCAGGGCCTGGTTGTTCAGCAAAAACTGCTCCTTCTGCTCGGCGGTGACTTCGCCGTAATCGACGATCACGATCACCTGCGGATTGCGCTCGACCACGTTCTCCCAGTTGACCCGGGTCCAACTCGCCTCGACGTCATCGAGAATGTTGCGCCCGCCGGCCGCGTCGATCAGCGCCTGCGGCATGCCGAGACGGCCGGAGGTCATGGCCCGGTCTTCACCGCTGTCGTAGAGAAACACCCGAGGCTTGTCCGTCGGCAGGTCCTTGCGCACCTCGGCGACTTGCGCCTGCATCTGGGCGATCACGGCATTGGCGCGATCCTGCACGTCGAAGATTTTGCCGAGGTTGCGCAGGTCGTTGTAGGTGTCTTCCAGGCTGGCCGGTGGACGCTTCATCACGAACGCGCAGGACTCGGTGAGCTCGTAGACGTTGATGCCCAGCGGTTGCAGGGTTTGCGGCGTGAGGTCACCGCCGACGCGCATGCCGTAATCCCAACCGGCGAAGAAGAAGTCGACGTTGGCGTTGAGCAGGGTTTCCACTGACGGGTACTTGGCCGCCAACTCCGGCAAGCCATCGAGGATGGTCTGCATCTCAGGCGTCACCGATTTCCATCCGGTCACGCCGCTGTAACCGGCCATCCTGGGTTTGAGGCCAAGGGCGAGCATCATCTGGGTCATGTTGATGTCGTGGCTCACCGCGTGTTTCGGCGCTTGCTTGAAGGTGACTGCACGGTTGCAACTCTGAACCGTCAGCGGGTATTTCGTGGCCTCGGCGAAGGCATGGGCACTGCCCAGCAACAACGCGACGCAAAGCAGGGAACGCAAAGTCATGGTTGGGTTATCCAGGTGATTCGTGGGTAGCCGTGCAAGGGATGGTCATCGATCAGGGCGTCGACGCCGAACACGTTATGCAGAAGGTGTGTGGTCAGGACTTCTTTGGGGGGGCCGCAGGCCACGATGCGACCGTGATGGATCACGTACAGCCGATCGCAGAACGCTGCCGCCAGATTGAGGTCGTGGATGCTCGCCAGCGTGCCGATCCGCAGACGCTTGACGAGCTGCAGCAGTTCCAGTTGATAGCGCGGGTCGAGGTGATTGGTCGGCTCATCGAGGATCAGCAATTGCGGTTGCTGGGCCAGGGCGCGGGCGAGGATCACGCGCTGCTTTTCACCGCCGGACAGGGTGGCGAAGGCGTGGTCTTCGAAGCCTTTGAGTCCGACTGATTCGAGGGCGTGGGTTGCGAGCTTTCGGTCTTCAAGCGTGTCGCCGTCGAACAGGCCTTTGTGCGGCGTGCGGCCCATGGCGACCACTTCCTCGACGGTCAGGCCGAAGGCATCGGGGAATTCCTGCAACACCACCGCGATGCGTTGCGCGCACCAGCGTGAGGATTGTTTCCAGACGTTGTGATGGTCGAGTTTTACTTCACCGCTTTCCGGTTTACTGAAGCGATAAGCGCACCGCAACAGGCTGGTCTTGCCGCTGCCGTTGGGGCCGATCAACCCGACGAACTCGCCGGCAGCCACGTGCAACGATGCGTCACGCAGCTGGAACTGGTGATGGCAGTGGCCGTGGCCCAGGGGTGTCCAGGCGAGGTTCGTGAGGTTCAGCGAGGTCATTTCATTCCTGATGATCGTTCAAACCGGCACACAACCTGTGGCGAGGGAGCTTGCTCCCGCTCGGCTGCGTAGCAGTCGCAAAACCAGCCAATGCGCAGTGTCAGAGAAAACCGGGGCGCCTGGTTTTGGGGTCGCTTCGCAACCCAGCGGGAGCAAGCTCCCTCGCCACAAGAGCATTCCATCTTTTAAAAGGTGTAGTCAGCGGTGACGAAAAACGATCGCGGTTCGCCGAGGATCCACTGCTGGCCCTCATTGTATTGGCTTTGCGCGTACTGGCGGTCAAACAGATTGTTCACCTGCAACCCCAGCGTCGTATGACGCAGCGCTTTCCAGGACAGCGTGGCGTCCACCACGGTGTAGCTCGGCAGTTCGTTCTGATTGGCCATGTCGGCATAACGCGCATCGACATAACGCACACCGGCCCCGGCCCTCAGGTCATCGTTGATCGCTTTGCTCAACCACAGATTGGCGGTGCGCCGTGGCACGTCCACCGGGCGATTGCCGTTGCGCGACACCGGCACACCGCCGACCACCTCTTCGAAGTCATCGTATTTGGCTTTGACGATGGCGGCGTTGGCCTGCAACTGCCAGGCGTGCGGCAGTTGCAGATCGAGGCTGGCTTCCAGTCCATTGGACGATTGCTGGCCGACTTGCTGCTTGAGTGTCGGGTTGCCTGGGTCATCGGTCAGCAGCTTCTTTTTGACGATGCGATAGGCGGCCAAAGTCCACTCGCCGCGCTGGTCCCAGAACATCTGTTTCACGCCAATCTCGGTTTGTTTCGCGGTGGACAAGTCATATTGCTGCTGGCTCGGGCTCAGGGAAATCAGGCCGCCGACACCGTCGGTGCTGGTGGCGTACTGGCCGTAGAACGAAGTGTCCGGGGTCACGGCAAACACCAGCCCGGCCTTCCAGTTGTTGCCGGTCAGGGTCTTGTCGCTTTGGCTGCCATCGACCAGGTTGTCGCGGTCCACATGCACATAGTCGCGGCGCACCCCGGTCACCAAGGACCAGCGTTCGCTCAGCTGGGTGCGGTTCTCGGCGAAGGCCGACATTTGCCTGGTGGTGGACTGGAACTGATCGCGGTACGGATCGGCACTTTCAAAGTTGCCGCGCTGCGGGTGATACACGTCCACTGGTTGGCCTTCGGGCAAGACGTCCGTGAACGGCGAGTTGCTGTCGAGCTGGAAGCGGATGCGGTTGTAATCGACGCCGGTCACGGTCTGGCTGTCGAGGCCGAACAGCGAGTGTTTGAAGGTGAAGGTCTGGCGGTCGCCGACTTGTTCCTGCTGGTGGCCGATGCCGAAATAGCCGCTGCGGCTGAGCTGCTGGGTGTCGCGGTCGAAGTTGTAGTTCTCGGCGTTCTGCCAGCGGCGTTGGGCCTTGAGGTAATAGAGTTCGTTGCTCGAACTGATGTTTTCAGAAATCTGCCAGTCGCTGGTCAGGCGCGTCCATTGATCGTTGTAATGCTGCTTGTCGTTGCTGACGTTGTAGTTCTTGTTGCGCAGGCTCTCTTTGAAGCGCCCGTTGATCAGCGGCGTGCCGAAATAATTCATCGGGTTCTGGTCGCCGTAATCGTGGGCGAGGGTGAACGCCAGATCGTCCGTGGCTTGCCAGCGCAGGGCGGCGCTGATGAAGTCGCTGGATGAATCCCCACGGTCGACCCAACCATTGCTGCGCAGGCGATTGAGGTTCAAGCGGTAGCTCAAGGTATCGCTCAACGATCCTCCGCTGTCGAAGGCTTGCTGCTGGCTGTCGTAGGAGCCGTAACCGAGGCGAACGTGGTTTTCGATCTCGCCTTCGAAGGGTTTTTTCGGGATCACGTTGACCACCGCACCGGTCGCGCCTTCGCCATACAGCACCGACGCCGGGCCGCGCAGCACATCGACCCGCTCCACCGACCAGGTGTCCACCGGGAACGTCACGGTGCCCATGCCGGTATACATCCGATTACCGTCGAACAACTGCATTACTGAACTTTGCCCGGTAAAACCCCGTGCCGACAATGACGTGCCGCCATCGCCGGGCGTACCAGTGCGGCTAATCCCGGTGCTGCGCGAGACTGCGTCCTGCACGCTGCGATCACCCCGCACGCGGAGCTGCTCGCCAGTCAGGCTTTCGACACTGGCCGGGGTTTCCAGCGAGGTGAGATTAAGGCGCGTACCAGCGGTGGTCGGGGTGTTCAGGCTGACGGTGTCGTCGTCATTGGCTTGAGCGGTGATGGTGCCGGTGGGCAGGGTCAACGGCTGCGCCTGGGCGTTGCTATTCATCGCGAGCAGGCAGAGGCCGGACAAGAGGTACTTGTTC
Organism: Pseudomonas sp. GW822-FHT02G04; assembly: GCF_058802085.1. Classification (NCBI taxonomy): domain Bacteria; kingdom Pseudomonadati; phylum Pseudomonadota; class Gammaproteobacteria; order Pseudomonadales; family Pseudomonadaceae; genus Pseudomonas; species Pseudomonas sp. GW822-FHT02G04. The sequence goes on along the minus strand of NZ_JBXANU010000012.1, from coordinate 105,534 downwards.
ATCGAGGCAGTGAGTCACTTCTTCAAAAGAAAACCCGCAGCATCCGGCTGCGGGCAATGGCGGCACATTTTCGTTATACAGTAACACTAAAAATGGCCGTGAGATAAGCGCGAAAAGTCTACAGATCCTTCTAAAACGCGCATCTCGCCTGTTTCATGATGAAGGTGAGGTGGATTCAGTTTGCCGACCCAGGCGCGACAACAGCAGCCAATCCAATGCCCACACAACGACCAGCGAAGCCCCCACCAGCGGAAACATCACTGCCAACGCGAACATGATGACCATCGCGGTTTTCCATTTTGGCAGGTCGTGACGCAACGGCGGCACACCGAATTTGCCTTGTGGCCGACGTTTCCACCAGATCACCACGCCGCTGACGGCACTGAGCAAGATCATCAGGCAGATCAGCAGCACGATGATCTGATTGAACGGGCCGAACATCTTGCCTTCGTGCAGCATCACGCCGACTTCCGTGGCCCGGGCGACGTTGCTGTATTGCTGCCAGCGCACGTCGGCGAGGACGTCGCCGGTGTATTGGTCGACATGCAGGGTGGCGTCGTTGCGCGGGTCGTCGGCGAACACCGCGATGGTGAACACACCGGTGGCGGTGGTGGGGAAGGTGATGCTGTAGCCGGGCTCGACCTTGCGCTGCACGGCGATGTTTTGCACGTCTTGCAGGCTGATGGTCGGCGCTGCCGGACCGGCCTGCGTGCCGGTGTGAGCCATGTGTTCGGCGTGGTCGCCGGACATTGGCATCGGCGTGTTTTCCATGGCCCACGGCACGGTCTGGCGCGTGGCGCTGTTGAGGCTGCGGGCCTCGACGTCGGATTTGGGCACGTCATTCCACATCGCGACCGGAAAGCGGTTCCAGAGGTCGGCGTATTGCTTGCCCCAGAACCCGGTCCAGGTCATGCCACTGAGCAGCATCACCAGCAGCAAGGCCGCGCCCCAGAACCCGGTCACTGCGTGCAGGTCACGCCAGAGCACGCGGCCGCGACTGTTCAAGCGCGGCCAGAGAATGCCGGCGCGCTGGCCACGCGGCCACCACAGAAAGACGCCGGAGACCACCAACACCACGCCCCAGCCGGCGGCCAGTTCCACCAGCCGATCACCGACGGTGCCAATCATCAACTCGCCGTGGATCGAACGTGCGAGCGCCTGCAGATTGTTCTTCGCATCCTGCTCGCCGAGGATGTCGCCGTGGTATGGATCAATGAACACGTTCAGTTCATGACCTTCATTGATCACCACAAATTGCGCGCTGCGTTCAGCGTTGACCGGCGGCAGGTATTGTTTGATCCGGGCTTGTGGATAGGCCTCTTTCACCCGTTTGAGCAGGTCGTCGGCGGCCACGGTGTGATGACCGGCCGGGATGTTCATCAGGCTGCCGTACATCAACGGATCGAGTTGTGGTTTGAACAGGTAGACGATGCCGGTCAGGGCCAGCATCACCATGAATGGCGCGACGAACAGGCCGGCATAGAAATGCCAACGCCAGGCCAGGTTGTAGAAATTCGGTTTGGGTTGTTTCATCGGGTGTGCTCCGCGTGGCGATTCAATTGTTTTTGTTAAAAGATCGCAGCCTTCGGCAGCTCCTACATGGGCCGAGGATGCCGCCGCAATTGCGGGTGTACACACATCCCGTAGGAGCTGCCGGAGGCTGCGATCTTTTGATTTTTCTTGTTAGAAGCTCATGTCCACCTTGGTCCAGAGCGTGCGCCCCGGTTCGTTGATGGCTTGCGGATCATTGGCCGGGAAGCCGAAACCGGCGTTGCCGGCCAGGTTCAGGTGTTCGGCGTAGGCCTTGCCAAACAAGTTGTCGACGCCGCTGCTGACCTTCCAGTTTTTGTTGATCCGGTACGCGCCGTTGAGCGAGAACACGCCGAACCCCGAGCTTTTGTCGAAGTCTTTGCCGACCACGTTGCCCTTGTTCCGGTCGATGCGGTTCTGCGCCGCGACCACCCGCCACAAGGCGCCGGCGCTCCAGTTGTCTTCGCTGTAGGTCAGGCCGAAACGTGCATCCAGCGGTGGCATCTGCGGCAAGGCGCTGCCGTCGCTGCTGTTCTTGCCCCAGGCATAGGCCAGGGTCGCGTCGGCTTTCCAGTTGGGCGTCAGCTTGTAGGCCGCACCGAGTTCGCCGCCCATGATTCGCGCGTCGATGTTCTCGGCTTGCGAGGTCATGCCCATCATCCCCGGCGTGTAGTTGAACAGGATGTAGTCACGCACCTGCCCGACGTAACCCGAGGCCCAGGCTTCGAGGTCTGCGGTCTTGTATTGCAGGCCGAAGTCGAGCTGGGTAGTTTTCTCCGGTTTGATCGAGTCGAACGCATTCACCGAACCGGCAGGGCCGGACTTGGGTGAAAACAGCTCCCAGTAATCCGGGAAGCGCTGGACATGGCCGAGGCCCGCGTACAGCGTGGTCGGGCTGTCGGCCAGGTCATGCTCGTAACGCACGAAACCGCTGGGCAGTGTGTCGGCACGGGTGTCGTCGGCGGTCGGGTTGGGGCGGGCCATCATCCCGGAGCCGATGGTCTGCCGATAATCCTTGGCCGAAGCACGGTCCAGTCGTGCGCCGGTGATCAGTCGATCACGGTCGGCGGCGTACCAGGTCAGTTCGCTGAACACGCCGTAATTGTGGAAGTCGGCGTCCTTGTTGCGGGGCACATCCTTGTAAGTGTCGACGCCCATGGCGCTGCGTTGGCGGTGTTCGTTGGTCTGCGCATCCAGGCCACTGATCAGCTGCACATCGGCCCAGCGCCAGGTGGCTTTGATCCGCGCACCGAGGGTCCGGCGGTCGACGTTGGAGGCCATCGGGCCGGCCATCATCCCGGTGCCGGACGGTGTGCGCAGGGTGTAGTTGTCCATCACGTGGTCGGCGTAGTTGTAGTAGACCTGCGCCTCGACCTCATCCAGCACCTCACCGATGTTCGACTGCTCGAAGCGCAGGCCGAGGCTTTCGCGCAAGAACTGCGAACCGTCCATGCCGCGCCCGGCGTAACGGGCTTCGCCGTCGCCCTTGCCGGCAGTCAATTCCAGCAGGGTGTCGGCGTTCGGCGTCCAGCCGACAGCAACATCGCCGTTCCACTTGTCGTAGCGCGAGGGCACGGTGTCGTTGTTGCCGTCCTTGTAGTCATCGGAATGCGCGGTGTTGCCGATCACGCGCACGTAACCCAGCGGCCCGCCAGCGGCGGCGTCCAGCACTTTGTCGAAGCGGCCGTTGGAGCCGGCCAATACGCTGGCATTCACCCGGGTGCCGAGTTCGCCGAAGCTTTCCGGCTCCCGGTCGAACAGGATGGTGCCGGCCGATGCGCCGGGGCCCCAGAGCACGGTTTGCGGGCCTTTGATCACGGTGAGTTTGTCGTAGGTTTCCGGTGAGATGTATGAGGTCGGCGCGTCCATCCGGCCGGGGCAGGCGCCGAGCATCATGCTGCCGTTGGTGAGGATATTCAGACGCGAGCCGAACATGCCGCGCAGCACCGGGTCGCCATTGGTGCCACCGTTGCGCACCAGCGCGAAGCCAGGGATGGTCTTCAGATAATCACCACCGTCGCTGGCCGGCACCGGTTGGCGCGGGTCCTTGGGGTTGGTGACGACGGTCAGCGGCGAGCTCGGCGCGATGGCGGTGATCACCGTCGGGCTTAGTTCTTCGGTGTGGCCGGCGTGTTCATCGGCCAGCACCATTGGCGTCAGCAACAAGCCGCAAAGAGCGGCGGTGGCGTGCCTGAAGCGAACGCGGGATTGATTCAGGGCAAAAAAAGCCTGGGCAGCGCCCAAACGTGTGTCAGCAGAAAACCTGGACATGAAATTTCCATCGAACAGTCGTAAACGACACGGCCGGCAGCCTGTGGCTGTCTTCTAAACCGTGTGAGATCAGAGGCGGGTGTTTACGCGACGATGGGCGGGGCGCGGGTGCGGGCGCCGGGGAAGAAGGTTTGCCGGGCATGGCCCAGGCGGGTGGCGGGTGTGGTGAAGGTGGTGGCGGGGGGGGTATCGAACGCGGTGAATGAAGCGCCACCGGTGAGCGCCGGGCAATTGAAAAGCAGGCTGCAATAGCCGCACTTTTCCCACAGCACGTGATGCTCGGCTGCCGGCCGGCAGTGTTCGGCGGCGGGTTGTGCATCGTGGTCGGCGTGCTCCATCGCCGACATGTCCATGCTCATGTCCATCGACATGTTCATGGACATGCCCATAGCCATGCTTGTAGAAGCAGGCGCGCGCGAATCCATCGGCATCGACTGAGAAATCAGCGGGCCGATAAAGATCATCAGCATGGCGAACAGGCTGATCCAGCTGCCGCGGGTCAGGCTCATTGGCTGACGGCGGCGCGCGGATGACCTGGCGCTATGCGGGCGCATAGGCGTTTTCAACGGAGGCGATTACTGGGCGTGCATGTGCTCTTGCATGCCGTCCGGTGCCTTTTTCTGCACCGAGACCTCGACCGTTACATCACCGGACTTCTCGAAGTGCAGGGTCAGCGGAAAGTGCTTGCCGTCGCTCAACAGGCTGCGGTCTTTGAGCTCCAGCAGCATCACGTGGTACGCCATCGGGGCGAAGGTGACTTCGCCACCAGCCGGAATCTCGACGTTGGGCACTTGCTGCATTTTCATCAGATCGTGTTGCATCACATGTTCGTGCAACTCGGCCTTGCCGGATATTGGCGATCCGACGCTGAGCAGCCGGTCAGCGGTTTTGCCGCTGTTGTGAATCACGAAATACGCCGCGACGGTGGGCGCGTTGGGCGGCAACTCCTGCGACCACGGATGGGCGATCTCAAGTTCGCCAACCTTGTATTCGTGGGCATTGGCAAAACAGGCAGGCAGCAGCAACACAGCCAGGACGATGAGTTTGTTCAACATGGCAGTTCTCCAGAACGATTCAAAACGCAGGTCAATTGCGAGAAGGAATCACACCAGAGGGGACGCGCGGGGGTTAAGACTCGGCCATTGCTGGCGCGGTGTCGGTGTGTCGAGCGTGGCGGGCGGCACGCTTCGATTGGCGTCGAAACGCGCGAAATACAACTGCGGCGCATGCCCCGGCAACGCCACCAACGGCGCGGAGCCCGAGCAACACCAGCAATGCTGCATGTTGGAATGATCGTCGTTCTGCGGGGCTTTCTGCTCGATGTCGCCCAGGGAAATCGCCACCAGCTTCGTGCCGCTGGAAGAGCAGAAACTGCCCCACAGCAACTGTTCGGCCGGCGATTTCGCCGTTTGCGCCATCGCTCCGGACATCGGCATGGCGAGCATGTTGAACAGCACTGCAAAGCAGGCGATCCAGGCAAATGCGAGCCGTTGTCGGGACATGGGACAGATCCGTTTGAGTGGGCGATCAGGCGCGGCTATTTAGCCTGATCAGGGGCGATAAGTAAAAAGACCGCGTGCGGTGTGGTGTCGCAGCGAGTCAGTCAGCATATCGAGCAGCCGGCGTGCAAGCTCAGCCTCGCCGTTTTGAAAGAGTGTAGCGACTTCGACTCTTAATGCCTGAGCGAATTGAGGGTCACTTTGGATTCTTGCCCGGATTGTGTGTTTGACATCTCTGAGCGCTACACGATTGAAGCTTCCATCGCCTGGGTCTTCCTCTTCGCAGGCCTTGATGTAGTGCCACATATCGGCAGACGTCAGGAGAAACTCAGTGATATCGAAGCGAGTGAATTTTTCAGTCATCCGCCATTTCCCGTTACATGGGTGGGGCTTGAAATATGGGTGTTAAGTTGTGAGCCCACAAGTCAGTCGATTTGGATGATGTTGTGCGTTAGGTCCGATGGATATGTAGGGCGTTGCATATTCTTTGTAGCAGCTGCCGAACGCAGGCTTCGCCAGCTGCTACAGGTTTTGCATTGGTTCTGCTATCAGGGCCGCCAAGACTTCACTCACAGACCCAAACTCCCGCTCAACCCCCGGCAACACCGGCCGCTTCAACACCAGCACTGGCACCCCACGCTCCCGCGCCACGTCCAGTTTCGGCTCTGTAGCGGTGCTGCCGCTGTTCTTGCTGATCAGCACGTCGATCCGCCGCCGCTCGAACAACGCGCGTTCGTCCTCGATCAGAAACGGCCCACGCGCGCCGATCACTTCGCAGCGCTCGTTGCCCGGATAAACGTCCAGTGCACGCAACGTCCAGAATTGCTCCGGCGGGATTTCGTGCAGGTGCTGCAATGGTTCGCGACCGAGGGTGAACAGCGGTCGGCGAAAGGGTTTCAGCGCTTCGATCAGCTCGGCCCAGTCGCTGACTTCGCGCCAGTCGTCGCAGGCTTGTGGCTGCCAGGCCGGACGGCGCAAGGCCCAGCAGGCAATGCCGCTCAACTTCGCGGCGGTGGCGGCGTTGTGGCTGATGCGGGCCGCGTAGGGGTGGGTCGCATCCAGCAGCAGGTCAATGCCTTCGTCACGAATGAACTGCGCCAGACCTTCGGCGCCGCCATAGCCGCCAACGCGGACCTGGCAGTTCAGATCCGTCGGCACACGACCGACACCGGCCAGGCTATAGATGTGCTCCGGGCCCAGGGTTCGGGCGATGGCCAGGGCCTCAGTGACGCCGCCGAGCAACAACACACGCTTCATTGAAAAACACCCGCATGGCCGACGATCCCGCCCTGGCGATCGATGGCGAATACTTCGACCTGAACCTGCGCTGGCACCACGCTGCGGGCAAAGTCGAGGGCGTGCTGGCACACCGCGTCGCCGAGGGCGATCCCGGCCGCGCTGGCCATCGCCAACGCTTGCTGACTGGTATTGGCGTCGCGGATCGCCTGTTGTAACGCTTCATCCGCGCCGACTGCCGCGGCCCATTCGGCCAGTTGCGGCAGGTCGATGCTTGAATGCCGACTGTGCAAATCCATGTGCCCAGCCGCCAGTTTGCTGATCTTGCCGAAGCCGCCGCACAGGCTGAGTTTATCCACAGGCACTTTGCGCAAGTGCTTGAGCACCGCACCGACGAAATCGCCCATTTCGATCAGGGCGATTTCCGGTAAGTCGTAGACCCGGCGCATGGTGTCTTCGCTGGCGTTGCCGGTGCACGCGGCGATGTGTAGGTAACCGTTGGTTTTGGCGACGTCGATGCCCTGGTGGATCGAGGCGATGTAGGCCGCGCAGGAGAACGGCCGGACGATGCCGCTGGTGCCGAGGATCGACAAACCGCCGAGAATTCCCAGCCGTGGGTTCATGGTTTTCAGCGCCAGGGCTTCGCCGTCCTCGACGTTCACCGTGACCTCGAAGCCGCCCTGGTAATCCAGCTCCTCGGCCAGCAACGTCAGGTGGTCGGTGATCATCTTGCGCGGCACCGGGTTGATCGCCGGTTCGCCGACGTTCAGCACCAGCCCGGGCCGGGTGACGGTGCCCACGCCTCGGCCGGCGCTGAAGCGGATGCCCGGTTCGCCGTGCAGGCGCACCTGGGAAAACAGCAGGGCACCGTGGGTCACGTCCGGGTCGTCGCCAGCGTCCTTGATCGTTCCGGCTTCGGCACCGTTGTCCGTCAGCCGACAGAATTCCAGGCGCATCTGCACCCGTTTGCCTTTGGGCAGAATGATCTCGACGGCGTCCGCTTCTATGCCACTGAGCAGCAGGCGGGCCGCTGCGAGGCTGGTGGCGGTGGCGCAGCTGCCGGTGGTCAGGCCGCTGCGCAGCGGGGCGGGTTGTTCGGCGGTTTCATCACGCATCGAGGGGTTTCGTCACATCCAGCAAGGTAATCGGCAGCGCCTGACGCCAGGTATCGAACTCGCCCAACGGTTGCGCCTGGGCGACGTGAATGCGGGTCAGCTCACCGCCATGCCGTTCACGCCAGGCCATCAGGGTCACTTCGCTTTGCAGGGTCACGGCGTTGGCGATCAACCGGCCGCCGGGTTTGAGCTGGGCCCAGCAGGTATCGAGCACGCCCTCGCGAGTGACGCCGCCACCGATGAATATCGCGTCCGGGCGTTCGAGCCCGGCCAGGGCTTGCGGTGCACTGCCGCGAATCAGTTGCAGACCGGGAACGCCCAGGGCATCGCGGTTGTATTCGATCAACGACTGCCGTCCCTCATCCGCTTCGATGGCCAGCGCCCGGCAGCTCGGGTGAGCGCGCATCCATTCGATGCCGATCGAGCCGCTGCCGGCGCCGACGTCCCACAGCAGCTCGCCGGAAACCGGGGCGAGGCGCGCAAGGGTAATCGCGCGGACGTCGCGTTTGGTCAGTTGACCGTCGTGCTTGAAGGCAGAGTCCGGCAGGCCGGCCAGTCTTGATAGGCGCGGAGTGTTCGGCTCGGCGATGCACTCGATGGCGATCAGGTTCAGATCGGCGACCGATGGAGCGTTCCAGTCATTGGCGACCCCATCGATGCGCCGTTCCGCTGCACCGCCCAGATGTTCCAGCACGCTGAGACGGCTCGGACCGAAACCGCGTTCACGCAGCAGTGCTGCAACGGCGGCCGGGCTTTGGCCATCGTTGCTCAGCACCAGCAAACGCACGCCGCTGAACAACTGCGCGTTGAGTGCGGCGACGGGGCGGGCGACCACCGACAGGGTCACTACATCCTGCAACGGCCAGCCTAGGCGAGCGGCCGCCAGTGACACCGAAGACGACGCGGGCAGGACCAGCATTTCTGCACTGGGCAGTTGCCGCGCCAGGCTGGCACCGACGCCGAAGAACATCGGATCACCGCTGGCCAGCACACAAACCGCTTCACCACGGCGTTCAAGCACCGGAGCCAGGTTGAATGGACTCGGCCACAACTGGCGCTCGCCACGGATGCACTCCGGCAACAGATCCAGCTGACGCTGGCCGCCGACGATCCGCGAGGCGCCCATCAGGGCGCGCCGGGCGTTTTTGCCCAGTCCCTTGAAGCCGTCTTCAGCTATGCCTACAACCGTAAGCCAAGGAATCATGCCGCTCCTCATTACGCGTTCATCGTTAATGGGCGGCATCATAGCGCGGCTTTCTTCACCTGACTGCTATCGATTTTATCGAACACTGCTGGACATCAAATGTCGATGTTGTTTTTTCTAGAGTTCTTGGTTTGTTGTTAGTGTGTTTTTTATGAAGTGCAGCATGTGCGTTTGATGGGCGTGCTGAATTAATAAGTAATGATCAGGAAGTTAGTGATTAACAATGGATATGTATGTGAGTGATGCGCAGCCATCTGGAGAGAGTAGTTCCACCGTGCTCGGTAGTAACCTATTGGCATTTTTCCCTGACTTGTCCAGGCGGGATAAACAATACATCAAGGACAGTATGCGTTGGGCGCAGTTTAAGGCTGACCTTCGCCATGATAGAAAGCGTGAGCCTGCGCAATGGTTCGAATTTTACTCGGGATGGCTTTGGTCTGTCGGTTGGGGGTTGGAGCACGAGCCCGTGATAATCGTTGATAAAAATTTTTCCGGCGACTTGTTGGGGAGTTGGGCGAAGTCCTTGTCCGGGTTGGTGAGCAGGGCAAAGCTGAAGCAGGTACAAGAAACTTTTCAACTGCTTGAGCACAACGTTGCCGGGCTTGATTTGCTCACGGAAAGTGCAAGGCAATGGGGGGATTTTCGTTTCTTGCCGGCGCAGTACAATCGCCACGGCGAGCTTGAGATAGTAATCAGTAATGTACGGTTGCTTAGCGCCAACTGGGTGTCCACTTATTTATTTTGGGATGTTGAGCATTCGAAATCGCAACTTGATATTCAAGCTCGGCGGTTCGTGATCACTCCACGTCAAATGGATAAATATCGAGCAGACCTGAGCGAGGCTGTCAGAGAAATGCGAATCAAGGAAATCGAGTTGACGAGGTAACTTCGCCTGGGCGGTTCGCGCTGAAATGAATTGAATCTCTTGTGGGTTGATTAAATGCTGGGTGGAAGTTAGTTTGAGTTGGCGCCATGAGGGCGCTTAAAAATCTGAAAGGAATCAATGTTATGACTGAATTGTCCAATCAAGTATCTTCCGTAGCTGAACGAGTTGCGCTAATTGAAGAGTACAATAAACTTATTGCTGCGCAGCCAGTACCTCGTTCGTTTAAAGTATCTTCCAGTAGTAATTTGCCCATCGACAAGGATGAGCTTAATGCAGCTGTCATGGGTACAGGTATCGCGGGCTTCGACAAAAGCATGTCCAAACGAAGCAAGCGTATTGTCAAAAACACTTGTATGTATGCTGATCTGGTTGCCTTGCTGAAATACCCGAGCCCAAATCAGAAAGAGCAGCGTTACAACGAGTTCATGAGGCTTATGAAGCTCGCGGGATGGTTTGCTTTTAGTGAGCCTTATAATCGCTATCAAGCCAGCTCCCAAAAACTGACCATGGATAATGTTGCGCTCTCCGTTCTCCATACCGCGGTGAACGCGGCGGTGTCTAAAGGTGCGGCGGCACTAAAAGTACTCTCCGACGTGGCAGACGCTACCATGAAGGCGCTGAAGGATGAGCCTGAAGCGTTGACCCTTTTCGAGCGTAATTCGAAGAAGGCCGAAGGCGGGAATTTCTGCATGACGAGTGCTCTGGAGGGCGCTGAAGGTGATATCACCCTGGCAATTGGTGCTGTTCAGTACTTCGCCGCCGCTCAGCCGACAAAAGTGTTGTTTGTGGAATGGAGTACCTCCGGCGTCGAAATTTATAACGGTGCAGCCACCATGCATATGGACGAAGAAGACTATCTGGTTGTCGAACCACTGATCGTCAAGGCATTGACCGAGCAGCGCGAAAAAGCGCTCAGCTATGAATTTGGCGCAGCCTGAATTTAATTGAAGTCAGAGGCGTAAGCCTCTGGCTTTTTATTAGGGGAATATCAATGAATGCAGGTTTTGGCTTTAAAGCTTCCATCTGTGCCGGCGCCGTAATTTTAATGGCCGACGAACTGCCGGAATCGGAGAGGTACGACGGTCTGGATGCACTGCTTTATTCTCAAACAGTAGCGTCTCATAAAGTTCCTGATTTGACAGAGTTCGAGTCTTGGGCTCACGCCGACAAGATGGCCATGAGAGTCATGGGCGCAACGTTGTTGGACGATCCCAGTGTCAGCCTTCCCGTGCCTTTGCCCGGCAGTTTTACCTTGGCTGAGCTGGCGCAACAGGTTCTGCGTCAGTGGATGCCTGCAGCGACTGCCGAGGCTTTGTACACAAATCTGGAACTTTTGTCTGACCAGGCAGTGACTTCCCCGGCGAACGAAGTGCTCCGAAAGTATGCTCTGCAGCAGGAACGGTGGATACGGTTCAAGATCGGTGTGCTCTCTCAAGGCATTGCCATGTCTGTTGCGGTGATATCTTTCGAGATTGATGAAGTAGTAGCTGATAACCTTCTTTGCCACCGTTTCAGCACTGAAAAAGTACCAGGGAACGTGTCGGTCACTGGCTACAAGGCGCTGATAGATCCAGAAGACTACGACCTTTCCCGAGCGAAAGTTATTTCATTGCTGGGCTCTCGGCGTCAGGAACAGATCATTCCGTTTATTTGATGTCGAGCCCCAGGGTTGAGTGCCTGCGATTCGCTTGTCGGTTCGGTCGACTGGCCATTCGACGGGCAGGTTTTTCATGCCGTCGGACAAAGCAGGCATAATACCGCGCCTTCGCTCCGCGAAGCGCCTTTCCCACACTGCCGGTCGCCCCTTTGAACGAACGCCCGATGTCCACCGCTTTACGCCCCTCGGCCTGCCCGGGGTTGCTGCGTATCGTCCAGGCGCTGGACGGCGGCATCTGCCGGATCAAATTGACCGGTGGCTCGATCAGCGCAGCCCAGGCTGAAGCGGTGGCCAGCGCGGCCGAACGGTTTGCAGGGGGCGTGATCGAGGCGACCAACCGGGCCAACCTGCAGATTCGCGGGATTGGCAGCGAGCAAACGGCCCTGATCGACAGCCTGCTCGCCGCAGGGTTGGGCCCGCGCACTGCTGCGGGCGACGATGTGCGCAACCTGATGCTAAGCCCGACCGCCGGGGTCGACCGGCACATGCTCTTCGACACACGTGCGCTGGCGGAACAGATCCTCACCACGCTGCAAAGCCATGAACGTTTCCACGAACTCAGCGCCAAATTTGCCGTGCAACTGGATGGCGGCGAGGCGTTGGCGATGCTCGAACACCCGCATGATTTGTGGTTGTCTGCTGCTGAGCAAGAGGGCGAACAGTTACTGGCATTCGGTCTGGCGGGTTGCCCCACGGACAAGCCCGCAGGCGCGGTTTCACTCGAGCAGGGGCACGCGCTGGTGGTTGCGGTGCTGGAATTGTTTCTCGACCTGGCGCGTCCCGATCAAACACGGATGCGTCATTTGCTGGCCGAATACCCGCTCGCAGAGTTTCTTGCTCGCCTGGCCGAGCAGGTGCGCTTGAAGTCGATTTCCGATTGGCAGCGTTCACCGAGTCCGGACGTGCTGCACATCGGCACTCATCCGCAACGTGAAATCGAGTATGTCTACATCGGCGCTGTACCTCCTTTGGGGCGACTCGATCCCGCCATGCTCAGGGGGGCGGCACAACTGGCGCGCGAGTTCGGCGATTCGAGCCTGCGTTTCACCCCATGGCAAAGTCTGTTGCTGCCCACGGTTCAAAAAGAGCAGGCACCCGAAGTCATTCGGCGCCTGGAACAACTGGGCCTGCTGTGCAAGGCCGATCAGCCCTTGTCACGGCTGATCGCCTGCACCGGTTCCGCTGGCTGCGCTAAAGGCCTGGCCGATACCAAGCGCGACGCCGTGCAATTGGCCGCGCTGTTGCGACGTCACGATCAAACGGTGCATGTGTCCGGCTGCCAGCGTTCCTGCGCCGTGGCCCATGTGGCGCCGGTCACGCTGTTGGCTGTCGCCCCCGGTTACTACGACCTCTATTTTCGCGATGCAGGGCAGCCGGGTTTCGGCGCCCTGCACGCACACAACCTTACTATTGAAGCGGTCGCAGCTTTGCTCGACGCCCGCTCACGGAGCGCCCTTGATGCTTGATTACATCCGCGACGGTCAGGAGATCTATCGCAACTCCTTCGCGATCATTCGTGCCGAGGCCAATCTCGACCGTATTCCGGCTGATCTGGAGAAACTCGCCGTGCGGGTGATCCACGCCTGCGGCATGGTCGAAGCCATCGACGGTCTGCAATTTTCCGAAGGCGCGGGCAAGGCCGGGCGCGATGCGCTGGCAGCCGGTGCGCCGATTTTGTGCGACGCGCGGATGGTCAGCGAAGGCGTGACCCGCGCGCGTTTGCCGGCCAACAACCCGGTGATCTGCACCTTGCGCGACGACAGCGTGCCGGAGCTTGCCCGTGAGTTGGGCAATACCCGTTCCGCCGCCGCGCTGGAGCTGTGGCGCCCGCATCTGGAAGGCAGTGTGGTGGTAATCGGCAATGCACCGACCGCACTGTTTTATCTGTTGGAAATGCTCGATGCCGGCGCGCCGAAACCGGCGCTGATCCTCGGCTTCCCGGTGGGCTTTGTCGGCGCCGCCGAATCCAAGGCGATGCTCGCGGCGGACAGCCGTGGCGTGCCTTTCGTCATCATGCAAGGCCGGTTGGGCGGTAGCGCCATGGCCGCCGCCGCCGTCAACGCCCTCGCCACGGAGATCGAATGATGCAGCAACCTGGACGTTTGATTGGCCTGGGCGTCGGCCCCGGTGATCCGGAACTGATTACCGTCAAAGCCTTGCGCCTGCTGCGCGAATCGCCGGTGGTGGCGTACTTCGTCGCAAAGGGCAAGAAGGGCAATGCGTTCGGCATCATCGAAGCGCATCTGCAAGATGCACAAACCCTGCTGCCGCTGGTTTATCCGGTGACCACCGAAGCGCTGCCGGCGCCGTTGTCGTATGAACAAGTGATCAGCGATTTCTACGATACGGCCGGTGAGCAACTCGCTGCGCATCTGGATTCGGGCCGCGACGTGGCAGTAATCTGCGAAGGCGACCCGTTCTTCTACGGTTCCTACATGTACCTGCACGATCGACTGGCCGAGCGTTACGAAGCCGAAGTCGTGCCGGGTGTTTGCTCGATGCTCGGTGGCGCTTCCGTATTGGGTGCGCCGCTGGTGTATCGCAATCAGAGCCTGTCGGTGCTGTCCGGCGTGCTGCCCCACGACGATCTCAAGCGTCGGCTGGCCGATGCCGATGCCGCCGTGATCATGAAGTTGGGGCGCAACTTCCCCAAGGTCCGTCAGGTGCTCGAAGAGCTCGGTCTGGCGCAGCGTGCGCTGTACGTTGAGCGCGCGACCATGGCCAATCAGAAAATCGTCCCGCTGGATCAGGTCGAGCCGATGTCCTCGCCCTACTTCTCGTTGATCATCGTTCCCGGTGAAAGGTGGCAAGGTTGATGTCCCGTCCCGTTCCGGCGATCGTCATTCTGGGCAATGGCAGCCTCGCGACCGCGCGCAAAATCCAGCAGGTGTATCCCGGCGCAATGATCCACGGCCTGGCCGAGCGGGTTGAGGGCGCGGACCGTGTCTATCACGAGTTCGGCGCCACCTTGCGCGAGCTTTATCAACAGGACACACCGATCATCGCTCTGTGCGCGGCCGGGATCGTGATCCGCACCCTGGCGCCATTATTGCTGGAGAAGGGCGTCGAGCCGCCGGTGCTGGCCGTGGCTGAGGACGGCAGCGCGGTGGTGCCGCTGCTCGGTGGTCTCGGCGGGGTGAACGTCATGGCGCGCGAGATTGCCGCCGGCCTTGACGTCGCGGCGGCGATCACCACCAGCGGTGAATTGCGCTTCGGCACTTGCCTGCTCAATCCACCAAGCGGCTACGCCCTGGGTGATCTGGAACTGGGCAAGCGCTTCGTCTCGGATTTGCTCGCGGGTCAAAGCGTGCGCATTGAAGGGGCTGCGCCGTGGCTTGATCAGGCACAGTTACCGGAAGATCCCCTGGCTCGGTTGTCGATACATGTCGGCAGTGCCGAGCGCACGCCTGCGGCCAATGAATTGATGATCTACCCGTGCAGCGTGCTGGTGGCGGTGAGCGCCGAGGTGGCGGACCTGCCGAGCGCCGTTCGAATGGCTTTGCATCAGGCGAAAATCGCCGTGCAATCGCTGGCGTGCCTGTTGGCCAGCGACCTGGACATGGCCAACCCTGCGTTGCGCGAAGCGGCGCTTGAGTTGGGCGTGCCGCTGCGGTTTGCGTCGGTCAGCGGCGTCAGCGAGTTGGCCCGCCACACCGTACCGAACGCCACAATCGTGACGGCGGACAGTGGGATCGCCATCGCGGTGGCCAGTCAGCCACTGGAGCTTGCGCAGATCGGTCGTGCGCGCGGTCGTTTGGCTGTGATCGGCCTGGGCCCTGGCGCTGCCGAACTGATGGTGCCGGCGGTCAAGGCCGAACTGGCGCGCGCTAATGACGTGCTCGGTTATGAAACCTACGTACGCATGGCCGGGCCATTTCGCGACGATCAGGTGCTGCATTGCACCGACAATCGCGAGGAAATGCAACGCGCTCGCCACGCCTTTGAGCTGGCGGCCCAAGGGCGCTCGGTGGTGGTGGTTTCATCCGGGGATCCGGGCGTGTTCGCCATGGCGGCGGCGGTGCTTGAGGCGTTGCACGAGTCGAGTGAGCCTGCATGGCACAGCGTTGATCTGGAGATCCTTCCAGGCGTTTCTGCTTCTCTGGCCACTGCTGCGCAGGCCGGTGCGCCGCTGGGCCATGACTTCTGTGTGATGTCGCTGTCGGACAACCTCAAACCATGGACGATCATCGAAAAGCGTCTGGACCTGGCGGCCGAGGCCGATCTGGCGCTGGCGTTCTACAACCCGATCTCCCGTGCACGGCCATGGCAACTGGGCCAGGCGCTGGACATCGTCGGCCGGCATCGAACGCCGGAAACGGTGGTGGTGCTGGGCCGTGACATCGGTCGCCCCGGCCAGACGCTCCGGGTCACGACGCTCGGCGAACTGACCCCCGATCAGGTCGACATGCGCACCATGGTGCTGATCGGCTCCTCCACCACTTGCGTGTTTCCTCGTGCCGAGGGCGGCAAGTGGGTGTATACGCCTCGTTGGTATGGCGACAAGCCAACATCATGAGTGTCGGCGGCCTCGCTGGAGGCCGCGTTTCAAAATGGCCTGGCGTTGATAAACAGGAAGTTTTTGCGGCAGGCGATTAGATGTCTTGATGTAAGTTTGTTTTTCTCTAGTGAAAAAGAAAACTGTCGAGTTTGTTGAAGGTTGCCTTTTCACCTGTCTTTTTTTTGTTGTGTTTGATGGCTTTAATGTTTCTGAGTGTTCGGTTGGTCATCAGTTGTTTGTTTTTTGCTTCCGGGCTGAAGTGCTGTTCAGTTAGTGTTGAATGAGCGTCGGATGCACCCATTCATTTTAATGGGTGAGGAATTTTTATTTTTACAGGGAAGTATCTTTTATGGGTGAGCAAACGGCTCGTCGTGTGAGCGGTTACGTCAATTTTATTGATTTATTTAAACTGTCTGATCTTGAGAAGGCGTTACAGGAACATAAAGGTACAGAGGAATACGATGCGGTATTTCGATATTACTTTTCTTGTATCGGCATGCTCGATTTTCCGAGAATGCTTCCACCGCTTGGTTTGCTGCGCGAAGCCCTAGGGGCTTTTGTTGAATCCAGGAGCCGGCATCGACGTGCTGTGGAAATGGAGCCGAAAGCTGCGCCGGAGGGCGCTGCCGCTCTGGGTCTGACTGAAATCCGCGACAGGGTCGAAGGCTTTCACACGCGGCTGTCCACCAGCATTGCAGAACTGTCTGCCGCAGCAACCGAAGTGCCGAAAAATCTACACTTCGTTTGGCTTGGAGGGGAGCTTGGAAATATTCAGCGCGACTACATTAATGTTTGGTGCAAGGTTTTGGCCGGGCACGATTATGCCGTGAAACTCTGGTATGACAGCGACGCGTTATTGGCCTATGAAACCAACCGGATCATTGTCGAGGCCGCGAAGGCCGATGCGATGATTAATGGCGGATATAGCACTGGAACATTTCTTGAACTGGGTGACAAATATGAGGAGCGAGCGATAGTTCTCAAGCAGCAAATGTTCGCACATATCAACAAGGCGGCAGAGCGCGGTGTTAAAGCGGATGACGCCCGAATTGATCTTCTGGTTCGTGGGTATGGCCAGGATAAAAAAGCCCTGGAAATTTTGCGGAAAAAGAACAGTCAGAGCCTGTTGGCATTGGTCGAGGCGGGAGTAGAGCTTCGCGACTTGGTGGAGAGTGCAACACCGCTGCACTTGCAGACCATTTATGAGCGGGAAATAAGTTTGCGAGGCAATTTTGCCGCCGCCTCCGATGTGGTGCGCATTGAAGCTTTGATGGCTGAAGGCGGATTTTACGCAGATGTCGATAACTTGCCACCTCTTGTGGAAAAGTTGGGCGATGTGGAGATCCGTCAATTCAGCAACGATGCGCGCCTGGGTGTGTTGCAGTTGATGCTCGATCAAAATCCTGGATGGATGCCAGGTCGAGCGGCGTTAAGAGATAAATATACAAACTATTTCGACGTGATCCCTGCACAGCATCGTCCGGCACTGGAGCATTTCGCGAAAAGTCGCCCGGACTTGAACAGCGTTTTTCGCGCCCCCCTCGAACGTCTCGTACGTCCGGACGGAATGCGGGCGGTTGCCGAGCAGGCCAGCCTGAGTAATGCGTTTCTCATGGCTCATGCCGGATCGGCAACATTGAGCGCTGTCATCGATCGTTTCAAACTCAACTATGAGATTGTTGATGCCACGGCCCGCTTGGCCGTGGAGAACCAGGTCGCCTTGATTGATAGCGAGGCCATGAGTGGTTTTGCGCGGGAGGTGGTCGAGAAAAAATTTGGCCCGTTGGATGCACTCCCGCCTGAAGAAGAACTCGCCCTCACTTTTTTGATGGAAGCCGCAGCGATTTACTATAGCGACGGCATTCGCCCCCAGAGCGAAGTGACAATCTATCTGACCGGGCCTGCGGCGATGCGCGATGCACTCGCGGATTACGCAAAAATCCACTACACACCTCCAGCAGCGGGGGTATGGCGAAAGGATGTGGCTATTGCCGCCGCCGCCATGGTGAACCGGGCCACCGAGGAGGAGCTGGATCATTCCTGGAAAGAGAACGAAAACGACACCGTCGAGTGGCTGCGCAAAGAAAAACAACGTTGGGAGGCCGGGCAATTCAAGGCGCGTTACGTCGGTAAGGTGGATCAATTACTAAACAGTCAGACAATCCATTTCGACCATGGCTGGCCAGTCATCGAAGGTCGGCATGTGATGTCGACCGAATTGCTGCAGTCCTTGGCGCAGCACCTTGGTGAGTCCTTTTTGCGAGCGATGAGCCAACGGGTCTCTGGTGAAGTGACTTTCGACAAGCAAGTGCAGCTGAGTTTTGACGAGCGCCAGTCCATCCTCACACAGGAGATCACGCTACCGCCATCGTTGGTCGGGGAGCCGGCAACCTTGGATCTGCCGCTTGATGAATTGCTTCATCGAATTGGCCGGGGCACTTTGCAGATTGAACAGCTTAACCCCTTGCAGCGGTTGTTGATCGGTTCGTTGCTGGGCGCGCGTGCAATGGATCAACGCAACTTTGAACACGTCAACGCACGCCTGGAAAACCTCGCCAACAATGTGTCCGAGTTGGGCGTGTCACACCGTTACGGGGCAATTGAACGGGAGCTGTTCAAAGAAAATCACCCCGCATTCGTTGCCGGGTTGGCCAGCGCTTCGATACCTTCCTTGGCGTTGTCCGAGACCAGCATTGAACTGAAGACACAGGCGCTGGAGGGGGCACTGACCTTGCTGCAATGGGGGCGTCAGGTCGCCAGTATTCAGCAGGTAGCAAAACTCGAATTCCGTGACCGGATTGCCGAGCGCATGGCCGATGTGCTGGAAAGTTTCGATCACGGCAGCTTCAAACTGGTGCCGCAGGATTTGTTGCTTCAAGGGGCCGGTGACCGGATCGCGGGGCGTTGCTACCCATTGGCATTGGCCATGGCGGCGGCGATCAGCAAGGGTGACGAAGCCGCCAACACCCTGCGTGAGCGGTTTTACCTGGCGGTCATTGAACCTGATAGCGGCCATTCAAAAGCGTTTGTAAGCATTATCGAGGAACTGCGCGATGTTGACGTCCATGACTTGGGCGGCCCGGTGGTGCGCTCCGATCTGGCACACGTCATTGCGACGCTCGAAGGTAAAACCGGCAGCAGCACCCTGATGCTCAACTCTGACAACCACTCGATGCTGGTGGCCAAAACACTCAGTGGAGGCCGCAGTACTTATCATTTCTACGATCCGAATTTTAGTGTTTTCGAGTTTGATACCGCTGAAGCGCTCAGCAAAGCGTTGACTAATTTTTTCGTTCGGCAAGAGATGGCCAAGCCTTACGCCGCTTATGGAGAGCCTGCGCGTCCAACCTTTGATTTGATTGAACTCGACGCTGGCCGACTCAATGAACGGGTACTGTCGTCGGGTGTCCGGGTGTCCAGTCTTTCCGAGTCGGGCAGCCTGCCCGAACAGGCGCCCCGGGCAAGACAGCGGCTGGCCAGCGCAAGAGGGCGGTCGTTGGTCAACAATGGGGTATTGGGCAGTTCGTTGCTGGAACTGGACGCTCACTGGTGGGGCGGGCAGATCGCGCAGGCGACATGGCAGCTACAGGAGAAACACGGGCTATCGTCGGCTGCCGTTGCGTTGTTTGAGACATTGGAGATCACCCCGACAGGCGCTTACAAAATCAGTCTGGTCAATAACGATCCTGCTCAGACCATTGTGCGTGTCACCACCGATGATCATCGACTCCTCAGGATTAAAAACTTCCTCTCGCAAACCTTCCATTCCTTGGCGGCTCAACCGCATACGCCGGCCAACTCGCCTGATCCTGTGGACGCCGGTAGCGTTCATACGCTCAATGCCGGTTTCACCGTACAGGCCTTGATGAACTCGCTGCGTCATCACGAAGGCGCGGCCGGCGGTAGCGACAAGGCACTGACCACTGCCATTCGCCTGCATGCCTACGTCAACTACGCCCAACTGGTCCATGGCAATGTGGTGGATGTGATTGGCGTTGTGACACTGGTGCGACAGGCCCTGGATGATGAAAAGCTGATCGCTCGCACCAGTGCGCCATTGGTGCAAAAGGCGTTGGGGCATGTGGCGAATGAAGGCGTTGGCACGGTGTTGGGAATGGTGAATGTCGGGTTTGATATTTACCAGTTGAGCCATGCCGGCAATGACATTGAAAAGGCGCAGTTCGGGACGCAATTGGCGTTCGACTCCGCGAGCGCCGTGTTGGGGGCGGCCGGGCTGGGTGCGGGATTGGCCGGCGCAGGTGCCGTATCTGCGGTGCTGGGCGGTGTCGGGGTGATTCTGGGCGGGTTGGCGGTGGGTGTCGCTGCGCTGGCCGAAGGGTTTGCCACCATTGCCGAGGAGGCCAAAGGGGTCGGCCTCTTTTTTGAACGACTGGAGAGGGCGTATCTTCAGGGCGGCTTTCACTTGGACAAGGCGTCGAATGCGTGGATTGCACATCCGTTGCTGGTGTTCACCGAACTGGATTTACGCACATCAACGGTCCATTTTGACAGCCCGAAACTGTTCCCGCTTCGGGATCATTTCGGGGTTCCGGATTACGATGAGGATTATCACCGCGCCATCGATATACGCCTGGGCCTTGAGTTGTCGGGCTCGGCGCTCTTCTCTCCGAAGCCTGGGCAGACGATCGTTTTGCCGTGCACACCCAAAACCTGGTATGGCTATGAGTACAAGTTGCTACCGTTTGTCACGTTTCGTCATGCTGGTGGATTCGATACGGCACGTCGGCTGGAGAAAAAGAACGAACAGGGGAAATGGCAGTTCCTGTTTTCCTTTTATTCGTTTCCGGGTGAATACGTTGTCCACCGACTGAGCCCTGTCTGCAAACCAACAGTTTTCAACGTTCGTCTCGATAACGTTGAGCGCTCGCTGGTGGTGCCTGTGCTACCCAAGGCATGGCACGGGCTGGTCTCCTATCGGATAGCCGGTGCCGGCGCTCAATGTTCCGTGCTGCTCAATCAGGGGGTGAGCCTTGAACTCGACGCGCCGGGTCATACGGCCATGCACTGGGTATTGCTGGCTACCTGGCTGGCGGAGACAGACATCCGGATAGAGCCCGCGGGTAGCCTCATGTTGGGCGCTCTGGCTGTGAAGTTCACAGGAAGCGGCGTTCACGATGTGTTGCTCAAACTGGCGGGTAACAAGATCGTGCGCGTTGATCTTGTTGCCCTGCAATTGGAGGTGATCGAAGAAACGGCCGATCCGGCGCTCGGAGAGCAAGCGTTGCTGGATCACTTCAAATCACTGGCTCGTGAACATCGACTGGCCATGCCTTACACCTCCGTACACAACTTTGTGGTGCCGTTTGAAAAGCCGGACGAACCGAGGACGGTGGCTGCGTATTACGACTCGGCTGAGGATCGTTTTCTGTATATCCGCGACCCGAATGTGCTGTTGGCCGACGAGGTCGTGTTGGGCGCGGTGGTCGAGGGCTCGGCCTATTTCTATCACCCCGAGAACTTCGATGTCTGGCAGGTCGACGCGATCACCGGCACGCTGCTCCAACGCTACCGTTTGCTGGTAAGAGAAGGCTTGACCATTGTCCGCTGTGAGGCCGTGGCCAATGGCGGCATTCAGATCGTGCAGCAGTCCATTCCAAAGGAAGGCCCGCATGATGAGCTGACATATATGATCCATGACGGTGCGGTGTTGCTTGGCTCGATCACCCGCGGTCACGATCCGGCATTGCAGGCTGTTCTACAGGTCAACACGCTCACGGACTGGAAGCAGGTGCTGGGCAACTATGTGTTGCCGGCAGAGTCCATCGATACCGTGAATTGGCGCCCCGGGGCGCTGGTTTCGATTTGTTGGCAGTTCGAAGACAAGTGGCACGATCTGGTCTGGGTCCGAGAGGTTGACGGGTTGATCATCCGTGCGCCGGCCCGACGTCGCCATGCGCGGGGATGGAAAGATTCGATTCTGAATAATCTTCGACTGATTGTTCCTGCCGGTGCCAAGGGCGAAGTATTTGTTACCTACGACCAGCCTGACCAACGCCTCGTGCGACAGCAAAGGTCGATGGTGGATGGCCGCGTGCAATGGTCTTCCACAGAAATTGCACCCTCGGGCCTGAATAATGTTGTCGCCGTTGAGCAGGGCTACCTGGCTCTGACCGAATCCGGTCTGTTCTTCAATGTGATGCCCGATGGCACGCTTCGATTGGGCGGACTCACCGACACCTGGTTCAAGGATCGAGCCCAGTGGTGGTCCGCACTGCCGCAAGTGTCGACGCGCTATCCAGTGTCGAGTTTCGCCCTCCTTGGGTTGACCAACTTTACGGGGGATGCCGGTTTGTGCGCCTGGTACCTGGACGATCGACTGTTGCTCTCGGATCCTGGCCATGGAAAAGAAGTACGGTTACTGAGTATTGCTCCAGATAATCAGGCCGCCTGGTTGTTCGATCTTTCAACGCACAAGATTTTCAGCCAGCGCTTCATTGATACGAAACATTTGAGTACGGCATTTGCCCAAGGCACCAGACTTTTGCAAGTAGAGGCATTGCCGGCCCCGATACAGGTGTGGGCCCCTTGGGACTTTACCGACGTGACGGTAGAGGGCGCGGGTCTGAGGGCGACGACTCTCGAAGGCGTGGAGGTGGATTTACAGCACAACGAACCGGTACGGGTTACGGGTGTGGACAGCCTCTGGGTCGCTGCACTGGACGGCCCATTGAGTGAGCGGCTGGCGGCGCTGGCGAACCAACATCGATGCGCCGATTTTCTGTCCGTCAAAGATCCTGACTACCTTCAATGGTATGTGGTCCGGACCGGACGATTGATCCGGATTCCGAAAGCCACCCTTCCTGCGCAATACACGCTGGTGGGTACCCGGCATCAAACCAATGTGATGCTGCACCAAATCGGGAATGGTTTGTTGCACACCTATCCGCAAAAAAATACGGTCGGGCCGCTTGAGTATATTCAGCGAAACGCCGAAGTACTGGTGGTCGAGGGGCTGAAGACGGCCGATGACCTTCTCCCGTTGATTGCCGATGATGTCAGCATCCTGGTGCTCAAAATGGGTCAAGGGACAACGACTGGCCGGCTGACCCAGGCGGCGTGGTTGAAACTTGAATCGGTTATCGTCGATTGTCGTTACCCGCTTGAGCACCCACCCTTGATTCCGGGGAAGCTGATTCTGGACGCTTCAATCATGGATCAGTTATGGGTCAGCCTGGTCGATGAACACCTGGTAATGAACGGCCTGGACAGCGGGCACAGTCTGATCTTTCGCGGTGTTTACTCATCGGATGTGACGTTGCGGGGGGACGTGTTCCTTGCGCTCAGTGGTTATCGATCGCGCGCGATTTCGGAAATAGTGACCGAGTTGCTGAGGCAAAAGGGCATTTCGGGCAGCGCAATGTTAACGGAGCTGATGTCGAATTATCAGATCGAGGCGCTCGCAGAATCGGCTTTTTAGAGCTCCTTGGCTGATTACGGCACCAGATAACCTTTCACCCCGGTGAAGATAATCTGTGCCGCCAGAGCGCACACGAACAATCCCATCAACCGGCTGACAATCTGCAACCCCTGGTCACCCAGAATCCGTTCGATGCGGTTCGACAAATACAGCACCACGCCAACGGTGAAGCTGGCGAGGGCGATACTGAGAATGGCCGTGAGTTTGTCGTCCCAATGCGGCTGGCTCACGCCCATCACCAGCAAGGCGCCGATAGTGCCGGGGCCGACGGTCAGGGGGATGGTCAGCGGGACGATGGTCACGTCCTGCTGCACATTGTCGGTCTGCACCACCGACTTGCCCTGAGCCATGCCCAGCGCCGAAATGAATAGCACGCTGCCGGCGCCGATGCGAAATGCATCCACGGTAATGCCGAACACGTCAAATATCACCCTCCCGAACAGGTACAGCAAGACGCTGGAAACCAGTGTGGCAATCGCCACTTTCCAGGCCAGGCGACGTTGTTCCTTGCGCGAATAACCGCGGGTCAGGCTGATGAAACAAGACAGCACGAAGAACGGGCTATAGAGCACCAACATCTTCAGGTAAACGCTGAACAACACGTGGAGCATGGTGCAAGCTCACTGGCGAGGGAGGTCGAGGGGGGGAGTCTATCAGGCGCTGTGAGGTCTGTCGGCTCAGGAAGTCTGAACTGCTGACCGGTTCTGTTGATCACGTTGGGCAACCCAGTGCTCGATCAGGTCGCGCAACTGCGACAGCTCGACCGGTTTGGCCATGTGCCCGTCCATGCCGGCCTGACGGGCGCGCTCTTTGTGCTCGGCAAGGATGTGCGCGGTCAACGCCACCACGGGGGTGCGAATCCGCTGGTTGCCGACTTCCCAGGCACGCAATTGCTGGGTGGCGGAGAAGCCGTCAAGGATTGGCATTTCGCAGTCCATCAGCACCAGGTCGTAACGCTGGGCCTTCATTGCCACCAAGGCTTCTTCGCCATTGCTGGCGGTATCCGGTTGCAGGTTGAGCTTGCCCAGCATGCCGCGGATGACCTTGGTCGAGATGCTGTTGTCTTCAGCCACCAGGATACGGAAATCGCTGGGCACCTTGACCGGAAGGGTAGGGCCTGTGGGCAGGTGCTGTGAGGTGGCCGGGCCGTTGTTGCGCTGGTTCAGTTCATCCGCCAGGGTGGTCTTGAGGGTGTAGCCGGCCACTGGCTTGGCGAGGATGCGCTTGATCCCGGAGTTGCGCGCGATGATCTTGCTCGGCGCGTTGCTGATGCCGGTGAGCATGATCAGCAGAATATCGTGGTTCAGGCTCGGGTCTTCCTTGATCTTGGCGGCCAGTTGCATGCCGGTCATGCCGGGCATGTTCTGGTCCAGCAGGACCACGTCGAAATAATCGCGCAGGTGTGCCTTGGTGCGCAGCAGCGCCAGCGCCTCCTTGCCGGACGGCACGGCGCTGACGTTCAGGCCCCAGGCGCTGCACTGCTGCACCAGCACCTTGCGACAGGTGTCGTTGTCGTCCACGACCAGTACGCGTGCGCCTTGCAACGGGCTGTCCAGGTCCGAGGTCGGGTGTTCGAGACGGTCCGGGTCCAGTGGCAGGGTCAGCCACAATGTGCTGCCCTGGTTGGCGCCACTCTTGATGCCGAATTCGCCCTGCATCAAACGGATCAGCTGACGGGCAATCACCAGCCCCAGATTGCCCCCCAGGCTGGTGGCCGAGAGGAAGTGTTTGCTGTGCAGCTCGGCGTGCATCAGCGCGTCGCGTTCTTCAGCTTCCATCGGCTGGCCGCTGTCCTGTACGGCGATGCGCAGCCGCGGTTTGGCGCTGCGTTCATCCAGGGCGACAACGATCAGAATCTCGCCTTCATCGGTTTTCTTCAGGGCGTTTTCCAGCAGGCTCAGCAGGGTCTGGCGCAGGCGCGTCGGATCACCGCTGATGACGCGCGGTACCTGTGGCTGGATAAAGCTGATCAGCTCGATGTTCTGTTGTTCGGCCTTGGCGCGGAAGATGCTCAGGCAGTCTTCGATCAGGGCATTGAGGTCGAACTGCACGTCGTCCAGCTCGATCTGCCCGGACTCGAGCTTGGAGATGTCGAGAATTTCGTTGATCAGCGTCAGCAGTTCGTTGCCGGCGCTGTGGATGGTCTGCACATAGTCGCGCTGCTTGACCGACAGCGGTGTGCCCAACAGCAGTTCGGTCATGCCCAGCACGCCATTCATCGGGGTGCGGATTTCGTGGCTGATTTTCGCCAGGAATTCGGCTTTGGCGTTGATTTCCGCATTGCTGGCAGCCAGGTCGCGACTGACGCTGAAACGGTCTTCGGTGATGCTACGCTGTCGCTCGCCCAGGGCCACACTCATCAACAGGCCACTGATACAGATAAATACCAGCAAGGTGATGATCAGGCCTTGCGGGGCGACAAGGGTCAGCCCCTGCAGCGCCGGCAGGATAATCAACGTGCCAAGGTTGAACACCACCATGGCCGCCACGAACAGGCGCGCCGGGCGATAACCTTTTTGCCAGTGATGGGCGCTGACGAACAGCATGCTCAGACCGGCCAGGGCAACCAGCGCGTACGTGATCAGGTTCAGCGGCAACGTGTTGACGAACAACAGCAGCAGGCCGCAGGCCACGATGAACAGGATGTTCCCCAGCAGCAGCTTGTTCAGCGGGTGTGGGCCCAGCGGGGCGAAGAAGCGGTAGGCAAACATCAGGCCGCAAGGCGCGGTCAGCAGCAAGGCGAGATAGGCACCGGGTGTTTGTACGACGGACCAGTTCGGCAGCCATGGTCGGGCCAGGTTCAGCAGTAGCACCAGGCTGAGCAGCAGCAATCCTTCGCACGCTGCCAGCCAGAGGCTGCTGCGCGAGCGGGTGTAGGTGTAGCGGGTCAGGTTATGCAGGATCAGCATCCCGAGACAGCCAAAGAGCAGACCGTAGATCAACGTCTGGTTCTGAGTGGCTGCACTCATGACCGCCGATTGCAGGGTGATGTAAGGCCGAAACTGGTGTTCGGAGACCAGTCGCATATAGACGTCGAGGGTTTTGTCGCTTTGTGGCAGCGGCAACATGAAGTCGCTGCTGGGCAGGGGGCGCTCAGCCTGAGGCTGCCCGGTGCCGGTATTCAATTGATCGATCAGCTGGTCGCCGTCGAGCACATACAGATTGAGGTGCGACAGGTCGGGTGCGAAGACCCTCAGCAACTGTTCGTGTTTGCCGGGTGCCAGCCTGAAACGCAGCCAAAGCGCACCCTCGGGCCCGGCCGCGGTGAGGCGGTCGAGTTCGATGGGGCTGAATTGATTGGTGTAGCGGCTGGAGCGGATGTCGCTCAGCTGCAGGTCGCCCTGTTCGTCGAGCAATACCGCCCAGCCACTGCCTTGCGTGGCCTGGGCCGGGAGCATGCAGAGCAAGGTCAGCAGAGTGACGGTGAAGCCTATGGCAATCCTGAGCCAGCGCACGGCGAAATCCCTTCGTAGGTTGATGCCAGAATATAACTATGCGCGGCGCCGGAATAGTCAGGCAAGGGCTGCAAGCTCTTGCCTGGCCGAATGGATGGCTTATTCCTGATTTTCGCCACGCTCGCGGGCAATGGCGCGGTAGCCAATGTCCTTACGATAGAAGCAGCCTTCCCAATCGATTTTAGCCGCCAGTTTGTAAGCCTGCTGCTGGGCTGCGTCGACGCTGGTGCCCATGGCGGTTGCGCACAGCACCCGACCACCGGCTGTCACCACCTGACCGTCCTTGAGTGCAGTACCGGCGTGGAAGACTTTGCCTTCCAGTGCCGCGGCTGCATCCAGGCCGTTGATGGCAACGCCTTTGGCGTAGTCACCCGGGTAACCGCCAGCGGCCAATACGATGCCGACGCTCGGACGTGGATCCCACTGTGCTTCGACCTTGTCCAGCGCTTGCGCCAGGGCCGCTTCGACCAGCAACACCAGGCTCGACTGCAAACGCAGCATCACCGGTTGGGTCTCAGGATCGCCGAAACGGCAGTTGAACTCGATAACTTTTGGGTTACCAGCCTTGTCGATCATCAAGCCGGCATAGAGGAAACCGGTGTAGACGTTGCCTTCCTCGGCCATGCCGCGCACGGTTGGCCAGATCACCAGGTCCATGACCCGCTGATGCACTTCGGCGGTGACGACTGGTGCCGGGGAGTAAGCGCCCATGCCGCCGGTGTTCGGACCGGTGTCGCCGTCGCCGACGCGTTTGTGGTCCTGGCTGGTGGCCATCGGCAGTACATTCTTGCCGTCGACCATGACGATGAAGCTGGCTTCTTCGCCGTCCAGGAACTCTTCGATGACCACGCGGGAACCGGCATCGCCAAACGCGTTGCCAGCGAGCATGTCGCGCACCGCGTCTTCGGCTTCGGCCAGGGTCATGGCCACGATCACGCCTTTGCCGGCGGCCAGGCCATCGGCCTTGATCACGATCGGTGCGCCTTTTTCACGCAGATAAGCCAGGGCCGGCTCGATCTCGGTGAAGTTCTGGTAGTCGGCGGTCGGGATCTTGTGACGCGCCAGGAAATCCTTGGTGAAGGCTTTCGAACCTTCCAGTTGCGCGGCACCCGCGGTCGGGCCGAAGCAATCCAGGCCACGGGCGCGGAACAGATCGACAACGCCTGCAACCAGCGGCACTTCCGGGCCGACGATGGTCAGGGAAACGTTCTTCTCGGCAAAGTCAGCCAGCTGCTCGAGGGCCAGCACGTCGATGGCGACGTTCTCGCACTTGGCTTCAATGGCGGTGCCTGCGTTGCCCGGGGCAACGAACACTTTCTGCACGCGCGGATCCTGAGCCACTTTCCAGGCCAGGGCGTGTTCACGGCCACCGCTGCCAATGATCAAAACATTCATTTCAAAAACCTCGGATGACGCTAATTCTGTAGGGGCTGATCGTTCCCATGCTCCGCGTGGGAATGCCTCAACGGACGCTCTGCGTCCGAGGGACGCGGAGCGTCCCGGGCTGCGAGCCCACGCAGAGCGTGGGCACGA
The DNA here is from genome assembly GCF_058802085.1 of Pseudomonas sp. GW822-FHT02G04. Lineage (NCBI taxonomy): Bacteria > Pseudomonadati > Pseudomonadota > Gammaproteobacteria > Pseudomonadales > Pseudomonadaceae > Pseudomonas > Pseudomonas sp. GW822-FHT02G04. The sequence goes on along the minus strand of NZ_JBXANU010000012.1, from coordinate 77,212 downwards.
TCAAGCAGGAAAATCAGTGACGGAAGTGGCGCATGCCTGTAAAGACCATGGCGATGCCGGCCTCGTCGGCAGCAGCAATCACTTCAGCATCACGCATCGAGCCGCCTGGCTGGATCACCGCAGTGATGCCGACCTTGGCCGCATTGTCCAGACCGTCGCGGAACGGGAAGAACGCATCGGATGCCATCACCGAACCGGCGACTTGCAGACCGGCGTGTTCAGCCTTGATCGCGGCGATACGCGCGGAGTTCACGCGGCTCATCTGGCCGGCGCCGACACCGATGGTCTGACGGTTCTTGGCGTAGACGATGGCGTTGGACTTGACGTACTTGGCGACTTTCCAGGCGAAGATCAGGTCGTTGATTTCCTGCTCGGTCGGGGCGCGCTTGGTCACCACTTTCAGGTCTTCGCTGCCGATCATGCCGATGTCGCGGCTCTGTACCAGCAAACCGCCGTTGACGCGTTTGTAGTCCCAGGCCGGAACGCGGTCAGCCGACCACTCGCCGCAGGCCAGCAGGCGTACGTTGGCTTTGGCTGCCACGATGGCGCGGGCTTCTGCGCTGACGGACGGGGCGATGATCACTTCGACGAACTGACGCTCGACGATGGCCTTGGCGGTTTCAGCATCCAGCTCGCGGTTGAACGCGATGATGCCGCCGAACGCCGACTCGGTGTCGGTGGCGTAGGCCAGTTCGTAGGCTTGACGGATGCCGCCTTCGGCGTCCGGGCTCACGGCCACGCCGCACGGGTTGGCGTGCTTGACGATCACGCAGGCCGGTTTGACGAAGCTCTTCACGCATTCCAGCGCGGCGTCGGTGTCGGCCACGTTGTTGTACGACAGCTCTTTGCCTTGCAGTTGGGTCGCGGTGGCGATGCCGACTTCGGCAGGCTTGGCTTCAACGTAGAACGCCGCGCTCTGGTGCGGGTTCTCGCCGTAGCGCATTTCCTGAGCCTTGATGAACTGGCTGTTGAAGGTGCGCGGGAATTCGCTGCGGCCTTCGGTGCTGAGGGTTTCAGCCGCCTGGTTCACGGTGCCCATGTAGTTGGCGATCATGCCGTCGTAGGCTGCGGTGTGTTCGAAGGCCTTGAGCATCAGGTCGAAACGCTGAGCGTAGGTCAGGCCGCCGGCCTTGAGGCTTTCGAGAACGTTGGCGTAATCGCTGGCATTCACCACGATGGCCACGTCTTTGTGGTTTTTTGCCGCCGAACGAACCATGGTCGGGCCGCCGATGTCGATGTTCTCGATGGCGGTCGGCAGGTCGCAGCCTGGCTTGTTAATGGTGGCTTCGAACGGGTACAGGTTGACCGCTACCAGATCGATCGGCTTGATGCCGTGCTCGCTCATGATGGCGTCGTCGATACCGCGACGACCGAGGATCCCACCGTGGATTTTCGGGTGCAGGGTTTTCACCCGGCCGTCCATCATTTCTGCGAAACCGGTGTAATCCGCGACTTCCACTGCGGCAACGCCATTGTCGCGCAGCAGCTTGAACGTCCCGCCGGTGGAGAGGATCTCTACGCCCAGGGCTTCGAGCTCTTTGGCGAATTCAAGGATCCCGGTCTTGTCGGAAACGCTGATCAAGGCGCGGCGGATCGGCAGGCGGGTAGTCTGGTCGGTCATCTCAATTTCCATCAAAAGCAAAGGAGTCAGCAAAAAAGGCGACCGGTTTTACGCGGGCGCCTTTCTGGTTTGATTGAATGCTTACAGCAAATCGTACTGCTTGAGTTTCTTGCGCAGGGTGCCCCGGTTCAGCCCGAGCAGCTCACTGGCTTTGGTCTGGTTGCCCTTGACGTAGTTCATCACGCATTCGAGCAGGGGAGCCTCGACTTCGGAGAGCACCAGGTTGTACACATCCGTGACGGCAGCGCCCTCAAGGTGGGCGAAATAATTGTGCAGCGCCTTCTCGACACTCCCGCGAAGGGTCTGACCTTCTTCGCTCGGTGTATTGAGGTGCTGTTTCAAATTCACGTTGTCGCTCACGGGTGTTGTTCCACTCACTAAAGTCTCGGTCATCATCGTCATGCGGCCACCCCTTCTCCGTCCCCTGTCAGGCTCTTGTAGCGTTCGGCGAAGAAGCCCCGAACGTAGGCGCATTGTGCTTCCGTATCTTCCAAACGATTGAAGTGGGCGCGAAACTCCCTGGCGCCCGGCAAGGTTGCGAGATACCAGCCCACATGCTTGCGAGCTATGCGCACGCCCATGACGTCGCCATAGAAGGCATGCAGCGCGGCCAGATGCTCAAGCAGAATACATTCCACCTCGATCAGTTCCGGTGCCGGGAGTTTTTCACCGGTACGCAGATAATGGTCGATTTCACGAAAAATCCATGGCTGCCCCTGGGCAGCCCGGCCCACCAACAGGCCATCGGCACCGGTCGCGTCGAGCACGTACCGGGCTTTCTCGGGCGAATCGATATCGCCATTGGCGAAGACCGGAATCGACACCGCCTGCTTGATCGCGGCAATGGTGTCGTACTCGGCTTCCCCGGTGTACAGGTCGGCACGGGTGCGGCCATGTACGGCCAACGCCGTAATGCCTGCCTGTTCGGCGATCTTCGCCACCGTCAGACCATTCTTGTTCGCCCGGTCCCAGCCGGTGCGGATCTTCAGGGTGACCGGCACATCGACCGCAGCCACCACGGCCTGCAGGATCTCGGTCACCAATGCTTCATCCTTCAACAGTGCGGAGCCGGCAGCCTTGTTGCAGACCTTCTTCGCCGGACAGCCCATGTTGATGTCAATAATCTGTGCGCCCAGTTCGACGTTGGCCCGGGCCGCATCCGCCAGCATCTGCGCATCTCCGCCGGCGATCTGTACCGAGCGGGGCTCGGGATCGCCTTCGTGGATCATGCGCATCCGCGATTTGCGGGTGTTCCACAAGCTCATGTCGCTGGTGACCATTTCCGAGACTACAAGTCCTGCGCCCAATCGTTTGCACAGCTGACGAAAGGGCTGGTCGGTGACACCCGCCATGGGGGCGAGGATCAAGCCGTTGTGCAATGTATATGGACCGATGCGTACCGCCGACATAGGACTTCCCTGTTGTGGGGCCGGATCATGAGAGTTCGAAAAAGGGTTGGCATGATACCCGCTCTCGATGACTGGATAAAGGCTGAATTGAACAAAATCTGAACAACTAATTCGTTATCGCCAGCGGTTTGGTTTGAACGGCCAAAGTCAGGAAACCGTCGTCAAGCCTGCAACGCTTGAGTGTTTCACTCGGGCGAATGGAAGCTCAGGCTGTAGTTCACCGCTTTGGGGCCTGGGTCGAGAATGTCCAGCGCGATGTGGATCGGCGTTTGCGGCGGCATTTCGGCCAGGCCTTCGAGATCGCCGTTGAGGTACTCGCCGGGCTTGAAGCGACGGCTGGCGATCAGGTGGCCGTTGAGGTCGGCAAAGCGCAGCTCCAGCAGCGGGAACGGCTGGGAGAAGGGCGCACGGTTGTAGATGATGGCATCGACCACCAGCGCGCCGTTGAAGTCCGGGTGGCTGCGGACCACCAGATTGCTGCTTTTGACTTTCGCGATGTCGACCTTGGACGGCACTGTGCAGCCGATGTGCGGGCACAGTTGCTGGAACCACGGACGATACTGGTCCTGGCGCGCCAGTTCGTCGAAGTGGTAGGCGACGTATTGGCCAACGAGGCCGGCGGCGCCGAGCAGGATCAGCAGCAGCCAGAAAAAGCGCCGACCCCAGGGGGAGCGGCGTTTTTGCCAATCCAGTTGCAACGGGTCGTCGGTCAGATCCTGCAGCACTTCAGCGCGCAGGGCCGGCTCGCTGCGTTCGCGGCGCTTGCGCAGAGGCTCGACGGAGGGCAGGTCATCGTCGATCTCATCGTCATCGGTTTTCGCCGACAGGCTGCCAAAAGGGATCGGGGCGTCGAGCGGGTCGTGCAGGCGCAGCTGCTGTATCTCGGGCTCATCGTCCAGTGGCACGGGCTCCATGGACAGCGAGGGCTCGGTGCGCGAGTGTTTGCTCGGCTCGATCGTCGGTTCAGGCGTCTGCACGTTGACGGATTGCGCGCGATCGGCGGCCGATTCACTGAAGAGGCTGTCGGACCAAGGGGCTTCGTCGTGCTCGGCGCTGTCGCGGCGAGCGCTGAGGCTGTCTTCGCGGGGGCGACCGAACTCCGTCGTCGGCTGGATTTCCCGCTGTTCGAGCCGGGCGAGTTCTTCGTCCAGGTCCAGGCTGTCCAGGTCCATTTCGGCAGCGGTCCATTGCTTTTGGCTGATGGCCCGCTGCACTGGCGGTTCTGCGGGCGCCGATGCAACCGGTTTTACCGCTTCCTTGCCGGCCCGTTGCTCGAGCAACTGCCTGGCGGCGTTGAACACCTGCAAGCACGAGCCGCAACGAACCACCCCACGGGCCACGCTCAACTGAGCATGGCTGACGCGGAAGCTGGTTTGGCAATGCGGGCATTGGGTGACGAAGCTATCGGTCATGCGGCAATCCGGTTTATGCAGGCGCTCATTCTAGCGCCGACGGCCAGTGATGCGTACCCAACCGTCGCGATTGGCGATCGGGTCCAGATCGAAGTCCCGGGCATAAGCGGCGGCGACCTCTTCGCCCTGTTCGGCGAGGATGCCCGACAGCGCCAGGCGACCGCCGGGCTTGACCAGGCTGGACAGTTGCGGCGCCAGGGACACCAGCGGGCCGGCGAGGATATTGGCGACCAGTACGTCGGCTTGAACCTGCGGCAAATCTTCCGGCAGGTAGAGCGGGAACAGCTCTTCGGCAATGTTGTTGCGTCCGGCGTTGTCGCGGGAGGCCTCCAGGGCCTGCACATCGATATCGGTGCCGACGGCTTGCTTGGCACCCAGCAGAAGGGCGGCAATCGCCAGAATCCCCGAGCCGCAGCCGAAATCCAGCACGTTGCAGTCTTTCAGGTCCTGGCCATCGAGCCATTCCAGGCACAGCGCGGTGGTCGGGTGAGTGCCGGTACCGAACGCCAGGCCCGGATCCAGCAGCAGGTTTACCGCATCAGGCTCGGGTGCGGCGTGCCAGCTCGGGACAATCCACAGGCGCTGGCCGAAGCGCATCGGCTGGAAGCCATCCATCCAGCTGCGTTCCCAGTCCTGGTCTTCGATCACTTCGCTGTGATGCTCGGGCAGCGGGCTGCCGGTCAGCAACTCGAGGTGGGCCAGCACGCTGGCTGCGTCGGTGCCGCCTTCGAACAGGGCCAACAGGTGTGTGTGCGACCACAGCGGGGTGGTGTTGAGTTCCGGCTCGAAGATCGGCTGGTCTTCGGCGTCCATGAAGGTCACCGACACGGCGCCCACTTCAAGGAAAGCGTCTTCGTAGGTTTCGGCTTGTTCTGGGCTGATGGCGAGACGGACTTGCAGCCAAGGCATGGCGGGCACCTTTGAAAAATATAGATTGCAGCCTAGCGGGCTGCGAGAAGCGCGCAAGTTTACGCGAGCGCGCGGCAGAAGACGACAAGGCCGACACATGCTCGCTCCTACGGGGGGGCAGAAACAACGAAGCCGCTCGAAAGCGGCCTTGTTGGTCTGGATCACACCTTAATGCGGATTTCCTGCGTTTTTGACTGTGAGCCATTGCAGGCCTTTGTTCGTCAGGCGGTAACGTTGCAGGCGGCTGTTAGGTTGTTCGGGCAGCGTCATTTCAAGAACCCCGGCAGCAATGGCAGGCAATATGTAAGCCTTACGAAAGTGGTCGGCGTTTTTCAAGTTCATGGCGGTTTGAAGTTCTAGCCTGCTCATATCGCCATCGATGACGTTCAGTAACGCAGCGACTTCCATGGTGACTTCCATGGTGACTTCCATGGTGGCCTCCCCGGTCACTGCTCCTTTGCTCTGTGACAGAGGGTGTGCGGGCAGTCGAACGACGTAAGCAATCCGGTCATCGTCAGTTTCAAACAGCGGTGCAGGTGAGCCATTGGTGGCCATGACTTTGAGAATTTTGGGAATTCCTGTCGAGCGTCCTTCCGTCAGGTCCAGCTCCTTCAAAAACTCCCCAATTCGTCGGTTGCGGTAACGACGGCTAACGGCTCGACCGGCTCGCAAGTCTTCCAGGCGAATTGAGCGGTCAGGTCCAGGAAAGCTCAAAATCACCAATTCTTCCTGGCTGATGCGGACCTCTATCGGTTCGCGTTCCTCGTAGGAGCGGTGATATACGGCGTTGACCAGCGCCTCTTCAATCGCCGCGAAAGGGAAGTTCCAGACCCGTGTGGCTTCGGCGCGGTCCGGGTGTTTGATGACCGTTTCATGCAGGAAATTGCGCTGAATATAGGCCAGTGCCTCGCGGGTCATGTTTGCCAGTGGGCCTGTGAAAATCTTTTCGTCAAAACGGTCGCCGCCAGCACCTTCGGGAAACCACAGCACATCAATCTGTGTCCCTGGAAAGAATCGCTCGGGTGTAGTGCTGAAAAACATCAGACCAACATTCTTGGGCCACGGCGACTCGGTCGGGCCACCCACGACGTTCATTTGTCGGCCCAGTGTCTCGGTAGGCATGCTGCCTGCGTCGTCGGCGAGGGCACTGCCAACCTCCTGCAGGAAGCTTTGCATCAGGGGTTTGGATAGATCGCTGACGCTAGTGGCCAGGTTGAAGCGATCATCGAAAGGTACCTTGGCGGCAAGACTCAAGAGTTCCTGCTCGGTTTCCCCCTTGGCTTCCACCGTACTGCTGTAACGACGGATGTAGTAATGCAAGCTCCTGTGCTTGGAGGTCACCGCTGCCGGGGCTTTATACGGGCGATTTTGCCCGCCTGGTGCCCACAGTACTATCAGCTTGCGACCTTCAACCTCTTCCATGCTCAACACGGGAAAGTAGGCTGGCTGAATGGATTGGCAAGCGGCCAGCAGTTCGAGCTGGATCTTGTCGAGATCCTGATCGGCAAGGCCCAGGGGAGGAAAGACCGGCTGACCATTGGTATCGCAATCCTGCCCAATAACCACATAACCACCGCCCAGGTTTTCAAAGTCGTTGGCGAAGGCGCAGAGCGTGCGAATGATCGGATCAGGATTCCAACCCGTTTTATATTCAATTCGCTCGCCCTCGACTGTCCGCTGGCGTAGCAGGTCGTTCAGGTTTATCGGCAGTTTTTCAGGCATGGGCGGGCTCTGGTTTGTCAGCGTTGCGCTGAATAAGGGGCGATTATAGCCAGCCCGAACAGGCTAGCGCCTGTCAGTTAAGTCCCATAGGGATGGATGAAACCTTCAGAAACAACAAAGCCGCCCGAAGGCGGCCTTGTCATGTTCCGGCTGAAGCTTAGTGCTTGTCGCCGGCCAGCTTGTGCTCGAGGTAGTGAATGTTCACCCCCCCTTTGCAGAAGCCTTCATCGCGGGTCAGATCGCGGTGCAGCGGGATGTTGGTCTTGATCCCGTCGACAACGATCTCATCCAGCGCGTTGCGCATGCGCGCCATGGCTTCGTCACGGGTTGCGCCGTAGGTGATCAGCTTGCCGATCAACGAGTCGTAGTTCGGCGGAACGGCATAGCCACTGTACAGGTGCGAATCGACGCGAACGCCGTTGCCGCCTGGTGCGTGGAAATGCTTGACCGTGCCTGGGCTCGGCATGAACGTTTTCGGGTCTTCGGCGTTGATTCGGCATTCCAGCGCGTGACCGCGGATGACCACGTCATCCTGGGTGAACGACAGCTTGTTGCCGGCGGCGATGCTGAGCATCTCCTTGACGATGTCGATGCCGGTGACCATTTCCGATACCGGGTGCTCTACCTGGACACGAGTGTTCATCTCGATGAAGTAGAAGCGGCCGTTCTCGTACAGGAACTCGAAAGTGCCGGCACCACGGTAGCCGATGTCGATGCAAGCCTTGACGCAGCGGGCGAGGACTTCCTCGCGCGCGTTCTCGTCGATGCCCGGTGCCGGCGCTTCTTCGAGAACCTTCTGGTGACGACGTTGCAGCGAGCAGTCGCGGTCGCCCAGATGGATGGCGTGGCCCTGACCGTCGGAAAGCACCTGAACTTCCACGTGACGTGGGTTGGTCAGGAATTTTTCCAGATAGACCATCGGGTTGCCGAACGCTGCGCCCGCTTCGGAACGGGTCAGTTTCGCCGAGGAGATCAGGTCTTCTTCTTTGTGCACCACGCGCATGCCACGACCACCACCGCCGCCAGCGGCTTTGATGATCACCGGGTAACCGACTTCGCGACCAATGCGCAGAGCGGTTTCTTCGTCTTCAGGCAGTGGGCCGTCGGAACCCGGAACGGTTGGAACGCCAGCGGCGATCATGGCGTGCTTGGCCGATACCTTGTCGCCCATCAGGCGGATGGTGTCGGCTTTCGGGCCAATGAACGCGAAGCCGGAGTTCTCTACCTGTTCGGCAAAGTCGGCATTTTCCGCAAGGAAACCGTAGCCTGGGTGAATGGCGGTAGCACCGGTCACTTCAGCGGCGGCGATGATGGCCGGAATGTGCAGGTAGGAGTGCGCAGCGGAGGCCGGACCGATGCAGACGGATTCGTCTGCCAGGCCCAGGTGCATCAGCTCTTTGTCGGCCTTGGAGTAAACGGCGACGGTCTTGATGCCCATTTCCTTGCAGGCACGCAGAATCCGCAGGGCGATCTCACCGCGGTTGGCGATCAGAACTTTTTCCAACTTCGCAGTCATCAAAGGCTCTCCGCGATTCAAACGATGGTGAACAGCGGTTGGTCGTACTCAACCGGCTGGCCGTCTTCGACGAGGATGGATTCGATCACACCGCTGGCTTCAGCTTCGATGTGGTTCATCATCTTCATGGCTTCGACGATGCACAGGGTGTCGCCTTTCTTCACGGTCTGGCCGACTTCAACGAAGGATGGCGAGGACGGCGAAGATTTGCGATAGAACGTGCCGACCATCGGCGAACGGGCAACATTGCCGTTCAGCGTTGGGGCAGCTGGAGCCGCAGGAGCAGCGGCAGCAACCGGGGCGGCGGCAGCAACTGGTGCCGGTGCCGGCGCATGCATCGGAGCCGGTGCGTAGTACTGCTGAGCCGGCGTCTTGCTGTGACGGCTGATGCGTACGGACTCTTCGCCTTCCTTGATCTCAAGCTCGTCGATGCCGGACTCTTCCAGCAATTCGATCAGTTTCTTAACTTTACGGATATCCATGAATCATCAACTCCCAAGGGTCGGTCAGGGGCGTTTAACGCTTGTTGTTCAAGCTGTTGCCTGTCTTTCAAGCTGCTCTAGGGCGGCCTCCAGGGCCAGTCGATAACCGCTGGCGCCAAGGCCGCAGATCACTCCCACCGCTACATCGGAGAAGTAAGAGTGATGGCGGAAAGGTTCGCGTTTGTGCACGTTAGACAAATGCACTTCGATGAATGGGATGCTCACCGCCAGCAGCGCGTCACGTAATGCGACACTTGTATGCGTAAAAGCTGCTGGATTGATCAGAATGAAGTCCACACCTTCGCCGCGAGCAGCGTGGATACGGTCAATCAATTCGTACTCGGCGTTGCTTTGCAGGTAAAGCAAATGGTGACCGGCATTGCGCGCCCGCTGTTCCAGATCCTGGTTGATTTGCGCCAGGGTAGTTGCACCGTAGACACCCGGTTCCCGGGTGCCGAGCAGGTTCAGGTTAGGGCCGTGCAAAACCAATAGGGTCGCCATCTGCTGCTCCTTTGTTATCTGTGTGCAATTGTCAGAACCCGGCGACTATGCCGCAAAGCCTTTGTGACTGTCCAGTTCTATGCAATAGGCAGCACGATGGCCGATGTTTACGCGAAATATGTGACCGGGTGATTAAATCCGGTCATTTGCTTTCGCAACACGTTCGGCGAAGTCCGTGGCGTTTATCTCGCCGATCACTCGCACATCGGTGCGTTCGACGCCGTCCCTGCCGAAAAACATCAGCGCCGGAGGGCCGAAAAGCTTGTAGCGGTCGAGCAGGGCGCGCTGTTCGGTGTTGCTGGCGGTGATGTCGAAACGGATCAGTCGATAGCCTTTGATACGTTCGATGACGTTGGCATCGTTGAGCACGTCGTGTTCGATGACTTTGCAACTGATGCACCAGTCGGCGTACCAGTCGAGCAGCAGCGGCGTGCCGGAGGATTTGGCTTCGGCAAGGACACGATCCAGTTCGGCTGGAGTGGTGATGGTTTGCCAGGTGCTGGCGATTTGCGGTTGCTGCTCGTTGCTGGCGACGATGCGCGGCTGGCCAATGGGGTTGAACGGATCGGACTGACCGCTGAACGCGCCGTACCAACAGGCCAGTGCATAAAACAGCAGGAACATCCCCAACAATTGCCCCAAGCGTTTTCTCGGCGGTTTATAGACGAATTCCAGCGCGCCCATGAACAAACCGACGCCACCGGCGAGCAAGCCGATCAACAGCAAGGTGATCTGGCCCGGCAATACCCGGCTGAGCAAACCGATCGCCAGCCCCAGCAGCAGCACACCAATCGCGTTTTTCACGTAGATCAACCACGGCCCGCTTTTCGGCAACCAGGCCGCGCCGCCAGTCGCTACCAGCAACAGCGGCGCGCCCATGCCCAGGCCGAGCATGAACAGTTTCAAGCCGCCACCCAGCGCATCGCCGCTGGCGCTGATGTACAGCAGCGCACCGGCCAAGGGGGCCGAGACGCAGGGCGAAACCAGCAGGCTCGACACCACGCCCAGCACCGCCGCGCCCCACAGCGAGCCGCCCTCGGTACGCCCGGCGATCCGGTCCAGGCGGCTGCTGATGGCGTAGGGCAGTTTCAGTTCGAACACCCCGAACATCGCCAAGGCAAACACCGCGAAGAACAGCGCGAACGGCACCAGCACCCAGGCCGATTGCAAGCGCGCCTGAAGATTAAGCTGTGCGCCGAACATGCCCATCAAGGCGCCCAGCAGGGCGAAGCAGATGGCCATCGGCAGCACATAAGCCAGCGACAGGTTGAAGCCACGTAAACCGCCGATCTGCCCGCGCAGGACCACCCCGGAGAGGATCGGCAGCATCGGCAGCACACAGGGGGTGAAGGTCAGGCCGAGGCCTGCGAGGAAGAACAGCGCCAGTTCGCGCCAGCCCCAGGCTGTGGTCGTGGCGCCGCTGCCATCAATACTCAGGCGTTCGGTCTCGGGCGGGTAGCACAGGCCTTTGTCGGCGCAGCCTTGATAGGTCACGGCCAGCGTAAAGGCGCGGGAATCGGTGCGTGGCAGTTCTACATCGAGAATGCCGTGGTAAACCTCGACGTCGCCGAAGTATTCATCGTGCTTTTGTTCGCCCTTGGGCAGTTGAGCCGCGCCGAGGTCAACGTCGGCCGGATCGGCGCGAAACTGGAAGCGATGGCGGTAGAGGTAGTAACCCTCGGTGGCGACAAAGCGCAGCTTGATCGATTGCGGCGTACTTTCTACCAGGCTCAACTGAAAGGCTTCGCGCACCGGCAGGAAGTCGGCGCTGTTGTTGATCGAGCCCAGCGTGGAACTGGGCCGACTGTCCAGCAACCCGGCGGCGGAGGCCGGCAGGGCGAGCACTAAAAACAGCAGGCAGAGCAAACGGCGCATGACAATCTCGCGTATCGGAGGTGCGGGCATGATAGCGGACAGTGGGCTGGTGTGCAGAATGGGGAATGGGTGGTGAACATGCCCGCGATGGCGATTTATTAGACGCGGAAGGCTTGAACGGCGGTATGCAACCGTCCGCCCAGCACCAGCAAATTCTCCCCTTGCTCACGCCCCTCGCCGATGCGCAGCAAGTTATCCCCGCCCAATTGATGAATCCGCTCACTGTGATCGCGGATTTCGCTGACAGCGCCGCTCTGCTGGGCGGTGACATCGGCGATGCGCACGGCGGTGTCGGAGATGGTCTGGATCGCCCCGACGATTTTATCCAGCGCACCGTCGGCCGCCTGGGCCTGATTGGCCGTGGCTTCGGCGTGTTCGACCTGAGCGCGCATGCCTTCGACTGATTGCCGCGCGGCGGTTTGCAGGCCGGCGATCAGCGTCTGAATCTCGGCCGTGGCACCGGCGGTACGCTGCGCCAGTGAGCGAACCTCTTCGGCCACCACCGCAAACCCCCGGCCCATCTCTCCGGCGCGGGCCGCCTCGATGGCCGCATTCAGCGCCAGCAGGTTGGTCTGGTCGGCAATCGAGCGAATTACCGTCAGCACGCCGCCGATGGTCGCCGATTCTTCGGCCAGATGTTCGATCATCTGCGCGTTGCCTTGCACTTCACCCACCAGCGCATGCAATCCGGTGAGGCTCAGGCCGATGACTTTCTGACCGTGCTCCACCGCCAGCCCTGCATGACGACTGGCGTTCGCGGCCTGGCTGGCGTCACCGGCGACTTGTTGAATCGTCGCCTCGAGTTCGCCGAGAGAGTCGCGGATCAACGCGGTGTCGCCGGCCTGATGCTCGGCGCCGCTGTGCAGGTCGTTGCTCAATTCGGCCAGCGTCCGGCTGCTGCCGGCGACTTGCTCGGCGTTGAGGCGAATGGTCCCCACCAGGTCGACCAGATAGGCGCGCAAGCGATTGAGCGAGGCTTGAATGTCATGCAGCTCGCGGTTGGTCGCACCCAGTTGAATGTCGCGACTGAAGTCGCCCTCGGCCCAGATCGAAAGCGCTGGCGCCAGATTGGTCAGGGTTCGGGCCAGGCGTCGCTGCAAGGTATCGATGAGCAAGGCGATCAGCAGAATCAGCCCGATCATTACGCCCTGCATCAGCCGCACTTCGCCCTGGATTTGCCCGTGCTGGGCGCGCACTACCGGTTCCAGCCCGGCGATGGCCTGTTGCACGGCGGTGATTTTCAAGTGAGTCGCGGCGCTGAGGTCGGCGCGTTTCTGGATCTGTTCGCGCGTGCGTGCCAGTTCAGCCGGGTAGCGGGTGAGCAGGCTGTTGAGTTCACGCTTGAGGCTGACGCCGGCGTCTTCGGCGACGGCTTTCTCGCTGTTCTCCAGGCCCATCATGGCGGAGAAATCATCGGTGTTCGATTCACTGCTGGCAGTCACCCCCAGCAGCGGCAAGGTGTTCAATTGTTCAGCCTGAACGCGGATGCTGGCGACTTCGCGCTCGACATCGGCGGCCAGTTCGCTGCGCCCGCTGCTGACCAGTTTGTCCCGGGCCAAAGACAACTTGCCCAGATGCTGGGAAGCTGCGAGCAAAGGCGTCAGGTACGCCGCGTTGCCGTTGGCGTACTGGCTGAGCTGATCGATGCTGGCGCCGAGCTCGCGTTCAGCTTGCAGCAGCAGGGCTTGTGGATCGCCGGCGAGTTTGCCGGCAGCCAGCAGGTCCGTCTTGCTGAACTCCTCCAGGTTCGACAGGCTGGGACGCAAGGTATCGGCCAGGGGCGGCGGCAACTCGCCGAGCTCCTTGTGCAGGCTGTCGATGGCCTGGCTGGCGCTGCTCAGGCGCAGGGCATCGCCGCTGGCCAGGTAATCCTCGACGTTGCGCGCCACTTCATTTTGAAACTGCTGGGACAGGCCCAGGTAACGCTCCATCAACAGATAGGGGCGTTCCAGGGCTTTTTGCGACCACCAGAGGGTAGCGCCGAGGGCCACGCACACGGCAACCAGAAGGAGGGTATTGAGATTGGTCAACAGCTTCAGGCGCATTGCGGACTACCAACGGCAGAATGGTAAGTGCCTGAAGTTATTGCGTTTCTGTTACAGCGTTATGACCGAATCGGTCGACTCCGATGAAAAAGTGGCACTTTGCTTTGACTCCCGCGCGGCTTGCACGCGGTTGCGTCCGGCGTCCTTGGCGCGGTACAGCGCCTCGTCTGCCTGTGTGGCCATCATCAGGCTGTCGGAGCCTTCGTGCAGTTCGACGACGCCGGCACTGAAGGTGCACCAGAGGTCCTGGGGCTGAGCGGGGTAGTGAATTTCGGCAAAGCGCTGACGGATTTCATCGAGCACCTTGTAGGCCGATTCAATATCGGTGTCCGGCATGACGATGGCGAACTCTTCACCGCCGTAACGGCCGATGAAGTCGGTCTTGCGCAACCGTTGCTTGAGGAACAGCGCCAGGCTCTTGATCACCCGGTCGCCCATGGGATGGCCGTGGCTGTCGTTGACCCGTTTGAAGTGGTCGATGTCGAGCATCGCAAAGCTCAGCGGCTTGTTTTCGCGACGGGCGCGGAATGAACAGTCTTCGAGCAACTGCAGAATGTGAGTGTGGTTGTACAAACCGGTCAGGCTGTCGCGCACCATCCGCGCTTTCAGATTGCGCGCCCGCGCCGCGCGGTTGCGCACGGTGGTGATCAGGTGGCGTGGCTTGATCGGCTTGGTCAGGAAGTCGTCGCCGCCCTCGCTCATGGCGTCGAGCTGCTTGTCCAGATCGTCTTCGGCCGACAGATAAATGATCGGCACGCTGACATAGCGGTCGTTATGGCGGATCACCTTGGCCAGTTCCGTACCGGTGCAGGCCGGCATGTACATGTCGAGGATGATCAGGTCTGGCTGGAAATCCGCCAGTTCGGCCATGGCCTGGATCGGTTCGATCAAGGTCCGCGTGACGATCCCGGCGCTGTTGAGCAGGCGTTCGGTGTGCAAGGTCTGTGCGCGGGAGTCGTCGATGATCAGCACTTTATAAGGTTCGTACTGGGCGACGCAGGTCAGCACTTCAATTTTTTCCAGCAGGCTCGAGGCTTCGAGGGTGCCGGTGAGAAATTCCTGGCCACCGGCGCGCACGGCGGCGAGACGGGTCGGGGTGTCGGTCTCGTGCAGGCTGAAAAACAACAGCGGCAAGGGCTGCTCCAGGCCTTGCTGGGCTTCTGCCGCCAGTTTCAGGCCGATGCCGGCACCGCTGAAGTCGACATCCATGACGATCGCCGCCGGCAAGCGCTCGACCATCGAGGCGCGGAACGCGGCGACACTGCCCAGGGATTGGGCGCTGAGCCCGAAGAATTCAAGTTGCTTGGCCAGCCGTTCTGCCCGGTCGTGATCTTGCAACATCACGTAGATCGGCTTGCGTAGCGGTGGCAGAAAGGTGTGTTCGAGCTGATCGCCATGGCGCAGGCCGGTGCGGGACAAGCGCTGCATCAGGCGGTTGAGGTCGGTGATCAATCCGCTGCTCAGGCGTCCGCGATTGGCGTCGACGGCCTCCAGCGACTGGCCGATATGACGGGCCAGCAGGGTGTGTTCCGGTTGTTCGAAACGTTCGGCAAAGCGCAGCAGGCGCAGATTGGCCTCGCTCAGCTCCGACAAGTCGGTGATGGACCATTCGTTGCGTTGCAGGCGTTGCCATATCTCAAGAATCTGACGTGCCTGATGAATTACCCGCTGGGCAAAGTGGTGCTTGAGGCGCTCACGGCTGGGGTCTTCTGGCTCGGTCATATCCTGACTACTAGTTAGGGTGCATGCTGAGATCGACTGGTGGCTCTATGCTAGCACCTCTTTTCGATTGCATGACTGTCGTATGTCAATAATCTGCAAAGCGACATCATTCAGTTCCCGACCGACTGGTCGCATAGGCTCAACGCTGTGCTTCATTTATAGTGGCGGCTCGATTGCAGTCATTGTGTGGTTTGCTGTGTCCCGCAGGATTTAATGCGCGGCAAATAAGGCACGATGGCGTAGGGTTGTAGTCGAACCGATGAACTCAAGTGATTGAAAGGATATCGCCATGCTGGACTGGAAGAACCGCACGGGCAGCGCGCCTGAGCGTGCCGCTGAACCGAAATCGGCCACCCGCAGTTATTTTGGTGGCCTGTTGTTCAGTCGGGCGCTGGCCACTCTGATTTGCCTTTACCTGTTGGTGGCTATCGCGCTGGGCTGGTACTGGAGCCAGGAGCCCGCGCTCTTTCCGGTTCAGCAAAATGCCCAGGTGGCAGCCGAGAAAGAAGGCAAGCAGATGGTGGTCGGGTACACCACGGTGGAAACCCTCAAGACTGTCGCCGGTACCTTGCTGACCAAACCGGGTGGCTATATTTCCAACGACCGTTTCCCGCCGGGCCTGTGGATGGACAACATGCCGAGCTGGGAATATGGCGTGCTGGTCCAGGTCCGCGACCTGAGCCGTGCGCTGCGTAAAGACTTCGCCCGTTCCCAGTCGCAGTCCGCCGAAGACGCCGACCTGGCCAAGGCCGAGCCGCGCTTCAACTTCGACAACAAGAGCTGGGTGCTGCCATCCAGTGAGTCCGAGTATCAGGAAGGCATCAACTCCCTGAGCCGTTATCAGGCACGCCTGTCGGGGCCTGACCAGAAGAGCGCGCTGTTCTACGCCCGCGCCGACAACCTGAACAACTGGCTGGGTGATGTAGGGACCCGTCTGGGCTCGCTGTCGCAACGGCTGTCGGCCAGCGTTGGCCGGGTCAAGCTCAACACCGCGCTGAAAACCGAAGTCCCGGCGCTCGGCCAGGTGCCGCAGGTTGACGAAGAAGTCGTCGAAACCCCGTGGATGCAGATCGACAACGTGTTCTACGAAGCCCGCGGTCAGGCCTGGGCATTGTCCCATCTGCTGCGCGCCATCGAAGTCGACTTCGCCGATGTGTTGGCGAAGAAAAACGCCACGGTCAGCGTGCGCCAGATCATCCGTGAGCTGGAGGCCTCGCAAGAGCCGGTCTGGAGCCCGATGATCCTCAACGGCAGCGGCTTCGGTGTGCTGGCCAACCACTCGCTGGTCATGGCCAATTACATCTCCCGGGCCAACGCCGCGGTGATCGACTTGCGTCAACTGCTCAATCAGGGCTGAGTCATGGTAGATAGCGCTAAAGAGGCGGCCCACCGCGCGGCCTCCGATGCCGAACAGATCGCCTGGGTCGACGAGCAGGACAACCTGCTCGGCGCTCTGGTGCGCTCCGACTTGCGCGAGCGCGGGCTGATCGGGCGCGGCACCTACATCATGCTGTTCAATTCTGCCGGCGAGCTGTGCGTGCACCGGCGCACCCTGAGCAAAGCGATTTATCCCGGTTACTGGGACGTGGCGGCCGGCGGCATGGTGCTGGCCACCGAGACCTACGCCGAATCGGCGGCCCGTGAACTGGAAGAAGAGCTGGGTGTGAGCGGTGTGGAACTGACCGCCCATGATCACTTTTTCTTCGAGGACACCGGCAACCGGCTCTGGTGCTCGGCGTTTTCGGCGGTGTGGGACGGCCCATTGATCCTGCAACCGGAAGAGGTGCTGGAAGCGCGCTTTATCCCGATTGATCAGGTCCTGCTGGAAATCCAGCAAAAGCCGTACTGCCCGGACTCTCTGGCAGCCCTGAAGCGCTATCTTCGCGCCCAAGGGGATGACGTCGCAAAAGAGCTGTAAATTGGCGCCGATTGGCTCTTAGCAAGTCGGCTTTTTGCCGTTACACTGCGCGACCTTTTCAAACTGAACCGGCAGTGCCCGGCTCAGTAGCGCTGCCCCTGCCTGAGTGGGGCTTCGCGGTCGATAACCTTGCCCAAGGTTGCGATCAGTCTTTGTCCTCCCAAGAGGATTGCCGGTGGCCAAAAAAGCCGCATCCTTCGCCGCCCTTGGTGGCCTGGTATTTTCCACCGACGCAGGTCGTCATTGCCCGGAATGCAGTAAACCGGTGGACGCCTGCATCTGCAAACAAACCGTTATCCCGTCCGGCGACGGCATCGCTCGCGTGCGTCGCGAAAGCAAGGGCCGTGGCGGCAAGACGGTGACGACCATCACCGGCGTGCCGTTGGCCGAAGACGCGCTCAAGGAACTGGCCACCACGTTGAAGAAACGTTGCGGGACCGGTGGGGCGTTGAAAGACGGGATCATCGAAATCCAGGGCGATCATGTCGAGCTACTCTTGGCTGAGCTGATCAAACACGGTTTCAAAGCGAAGAAGTCCGGCGGCTAGCAGCCTCTGTGAAAACCACCCGCGGCTTGATCCAGTCCTGATTGCATTCTGGTCTGGCGTCGTCTCCATGGTTTTCACAGAGCCTGTTCATGACCGGTTTCTAAACTCACTGCGGTCAGCGAGGTCTACCCCCTCGTTGACGAACCGTCATTTTCATTCTTTAGACTGCGCCGGCCTGAACTCAAGGCGACGCTCTATGACTTCTTTATAGGGGACTTCGATGTCCGTAAGACGCACACGCAAAGACGATGGCAGCCAATGGACAGTTGCGGACAGCCGCAGTGTTTACGGGATTCGCCATTGGGGGGCCGGGTATTTCGCGATCAATGACGCCGGTCGCGTCGAAGTTCGTCCGAACGGCCCGACCAGTTCGCCTATCGACCTGTTCGAGCAAGTCGACCAACTGCGCAAAAGCGGTTTGTCCTTGCCGTTGCTGGTGCGGTTCCCAGACATCCTGCAAGACCGCGTGCGTCAGCTGACCGGTGCGTTCGACGCCAACATCGAGCGTCTGGAATACCAGAGCAAGTACACCGCGCTGTACCCGATCAAGGTCAACCAGCAGGAAGCGGTGATTGAAAACATCATCGCCACCCAGAACGTCTCGATCGGTCTGGAAGCCGGCTCCAAGCCTGAGCTGCTGGCGGTACTGGCCCTGGCGCCGAAGGGTGGCACCATCGTCTGCAACGGTTACAAGGACCGTGAGTTCATCCGTCTGGCGCTGATGGGCCAGAAGCTGGGCCACAACGTGTTCATCGTGATCGAGAAAGAATCCGAAGTCGGTCTGGTGATCGAAGAAGCGGCGTCGCTCAAGGTCAAGCCACAGGTCGGCCTGCGCGTGCGTCTGTCGTCCCTGGCGTCGAGCAAGTGGGCAGACACCGGTGGCGAAAAATCCAAGTTCGGCCTGTCGGCGGCGCAACTGCTGTCGGTGGTCGAGCGTTTCCGTGCCGCTGGCCTGGACCAGGGCATTCGCCTGCTGCACTTCCACATGGGGTCGCAGATCGCCAACCTGGCGGACTACCAGCACGGCTTCAAGGAAGCGATTCGTTACTACGGCGAACTGCGCAACCTTGGCCTGCCGGTCGATCACATCGACGTCGGCGGCGGTCTGGGCGTGGACTACGACGGTACTCACTCGCGTAACGCCAGTTCGATCAACTACGACATGGACGATTACGCCGGTGTCGTGGTCGGGATGCTCAAGGAATTCTGCGATGCGCAGAGCCTGCCGCACCCGAACATCTTCTCTGAAAGTGGCCGCTCCCTGACCGCCCACCACGCGATGCTGGTGGTTCAGGTGACCGACGTCGAGAAACACAACGACGACGTGCCGAAGATCGACAACAAGGAAGAGCTGCCGGAAACCGTGCAGTGGCTGGTTGACCTGCTCGGCCCGACCGACATCGAAATGGTCACCGAGACCTACTGGCGCGCCACGCACTACATGAGCGACGTGGCCACCCAATACGCCGATGGCAAGTTGACCCTGGCGCAAAAAGCCCTGGCCGAGCAATGCTACTTTGCCGTTTGCCGCCGTCTGCACAACTCATTGAAGGCCCGTCAGCGTTCCCACCGTCAGGTGCTCGACGAACTCAACGACAAGCTGGCCGACAAGTACATCTGCAATTTCTCGGTATTCCAGAGCCTGCCGGACACCTGGGCCATCGGCCAGGTCCTGCCGATCCTGCCGCTGCACCGTCTCGACGAAGAGCCGCTGCGCCGTGCGGTGCTGCAAGACCTGACCTGCGACTCCGACGGCAAGATCAAGCAGTACGTCGACGAGCAGAGCATCGAGACCAGCCTGCCGGTGCACGGTCTGAATGACGGTGAAGACTATCTGCTGGGGATCTTCCTGGTGGGTGCCTACCAGGAAATTCTTGGCGACATGCACAACCTGTTCGGTGACACCGACTCGGTGAACATCTATCAGAATGCCGACGGCAGCGTGTACCACGCCGGTATCGAAACCCACGACACCATCGAAGACATGCTGCGTTACGTGCACTTGTCGCCGGAAGAGCTGATGACCCACTACCGCGACAAGTGCGCCAGTGCCCGCATCAGCGCCAGCGAACGCACCCAGTTCCTCGATGCCTTGCGTCTGGGCCTGACCCGTTCGTCTTACCTGTCTTCTTGAGGTAAGGCACCGCGCCCATCAGGTTGTCTGAAATTTCTCCGTACGTTGCGGAAATTTCAGATGACCTGGTACGGGGCTTCTCTTTTTTCACGCGAAATAACCCACATACCGAGCAATCCAAGCGATGTGGTCTTCTTTTCACGTAGGTCATTTCCTAAGTTGTACTTCGGCACTCTACTCGGCCATGTCTCTCAGCGAGAATCCCCAGCCGCCCCTCCTGTAGAGAATCGCCGATGTTCGATCCAGTCAACGAACCGTCATTTCGTCTGGATATAGCGGGTCTTGCCGACCCCTTTGAGGTCTTGGCCTTTACCGGTAGTGAAGCCATCAGCGAGCCTTTTGCGTTCGACGTGGATCTGCTGAACGATGACCCGACGCTGGACCTTGCAAGCCTGCTGTACCGCTCGGCCTTTTTGCACTTCGGGCCGCAGGGGGAGGGTATTCACGGGCAGTTGCTTGGCCTCGTTCAATCTGGCCATGGCGATGAGCCCAGGCTTTGTCGTGTACGTCTGGGCCCCAGGCTTGCTTGCCTGGCCCAGCGCTTCAATCAGCGAATTTTCAGCGATCGCTCGGTGCCGGAGATTCTTGCTCAGGTGCTCAAGGAGCATGGGATTGCCGGCAAGGATCGTCGTTTCGACCTGAGCGGCGATTATCCGCCCCGTGATTTCTGCACGCAGTATCGGGAATCGGACCTGCAGTTTCTCCAGCGTCTATGCGCCCAGGAGCGGCTTCATTACTACTTCGAGCACCGCGTGCGCGGGCATTGTCTGGTCCTGGGCGACGGTCTTGGGCAGTTTTGCCGTGGCGAAGAGAGGGTCTTCGAGGATGAGAGCGAACGACCGGGAGTGCATCAGTTCAAGCTTCATGGCTGCGGGCAGATTGCCGAGGGGCAGACGAACCTGCCAACGCTGCGCAGTGGTCAACTGATGCCGCTGTCCGGTCATCCGTGTTCGCACTGGAATCGTCTCTGGCTATTGACCCATGTCGAGCACCAGGGAGGACAGCAGCCAGGTTTTTTGTATCGCAACCAGTTGCGCGTCGTTGTGCAGGAGGTGCCTTTCATTGCGGCTCATCCGGTTGTGAAACCGAGGATGCATAGCCTGCAACGGGGATGGGTAGTCAACGTCGGAGAGTCTTGTCCCGACCCCGGCAGATCGGTTGCCGTGCAGTTTGACTGGCTTTATCAAGGCGAGGGCGCAGCCCCCAGCCACTGTTGGTTGCCGTTGTCTGGCGAGCTGGAAGGCGCGGGTGTCGTGCCCTTGAGTGAGGGCGCGCAAGTGCTGGTGAGCTTTATCGAAGGTGATCCCGACCAACCCTTGATCAGCGGATTTCTTCCCGGACCACCGTCCAGCGCAGAGTCAGCCATGGCCGAGCTGCTATCCGCCTCAACCACTGAAGCCAGCCGCGCGGTTGATGGTTTACTGGGTTTGCTGCAATCCAGTGAACCCTTGGTGCTCCTGTGTCTACTGCCCGGTGGGGGCAGCTTCAGTCATTGCGCGCAATCCTTATGCACTTGCCGGGCAGCGATGCAGCTTGGCCAGAGCGGTGCGGCATGATTGCCGTTCAGGCGCCCGACTCGACCCCGCAATGGCTGTTGCTCGATGTACCGGGCGTGCCTCAGGCCGGTGTGATGTTGCCGCAACAGTTTGCTCATGCCCGATGGTTCTGGCTGTTCGAAGGCACCGAGTTTCACCCGTTGCGTGAGCGCGGACCAGCCTTGGTCGACCTTCGCTCATGCCCGGCGCTCGCCGAGCTGTACTTCAGTGAGCCGCACACGTGGAGCGGGTTGCTGCTGGTCAGTGAAGCCTCTTCATCACAGCTGCTGGAGCATTTGCGCCGCATGCTCACCGTCACCTTCAGCCTGCATCACCGGGCCTTGTTGAGTTACTGCAACCCTCAAACGGCGAGTTACTTTTTCGATGCCTGCGATGCGCAGGAGCTGAGTCGCTGGCTCGGTCCGATCGATCAGTTGCGCTGGTTCGGCGGTACCTGGGCCGACCGGGCCATTGGCTGTCAGGGCTGGCAGCAGTTGTTCAATCCGCGGCTTGCCGTCAGGCCGCTGGCCGTTGAAGAAGACCTCAGCCCGCGTCAGCGAGACACCTTGCAAACCTGCTTGCTGGAACAGCACGCTTGGCGCTGGAGCCGCTCCACCGGGACCGACTACAACAGCTTGTGGGCTCATATGCAGGAAGGGCTGGAACTGGGTTTCAGTGAACGCCCGGTGCTCGATGGCTGGTTATGGCTGCGCTTGCAGCACCCCGATGTCGTGCCGGGGCTGCCGTTATCGGGAACCACCCAGCAAGAGCGTCTCGATAGCCTGCGCAACCTGTGGCAAAACGATCAACCCTGAACGAGTTGAAGGTTTGCCGCTCGTCATCCTTTGAGCCAGCTGTCGTTCTTGCGCAAGTACCAGGCGAACGTGCCAAGGGTCAGGCTGCGCAGCAACATGAACAACAGGAAGGTTATCCACAGTCCATGGTTGCCCAAGTCTTTCATCATCCAGGCGAAGGGCAGCAGCAGGATCACCGTCAACAGCATGCCGTTGCGCATTTCCCGGGCGCGGGTGGCGCCGATGAACAGACCGTCGAGCACGTAGCTCCAGACCGCAATCAGCGGCAGCGCGGCGAGGTACGGCAGATAGATGAAGGCGGTGTCGCGCACGCTCTGGATGTTGGTTTGCATCTGGATGAACAGGTGCCCGGCGAACAGAAACAGCAAGGCAAACCCCAGGCTTGCCAGCAGCGACCAACCGCACGCCACCACCAGTGAGCGGCGCAGGGCCTGTCGGTCGCGAGCGCCAATGGCGTGTCCGCACAGGGCTTCCACGGCGTGGGCCAGACCGTCCAGTGCGTGGGCGGTCAGCAACAGGCCGTTAAGCAGTAACGCATTGGCGGCGACCGTGGCATCGCCCAGTCGTGCGCCCTGCACGGTGATCAGAAAAAACACCGACTGCAACGCCAGGCTGCGGATGAAGATGTCGCGGTTGACCGCCAACAATGGGCGCCAGCTCTGCCACAACGCCAATGCGGCCCAGGCGATATGGCCGGGATAGGCGCGCAGGGCGTTGCGGGTCATGAACAGGCCGATCAATGCGCCGGTCCACTCGGCGATCACCGAGGCCCGTGCCGCGCCGACCACGCCCCACTCCAGGCCGAGCACAAACCACAGGTTGAGTGCGATGTTGACCAGGTTGGTGCTCAGCAGAATCGCCAGCGGAGCCCGGGCATTCTGGGTGCCGAGAAACCAGCCGACCAGCGCATAACTGGCCAGCGCCGCCGGCAGGCCGAACAGCCGCGTGTGGAAGAACTCGCGGGTCAATTGATCCAGCTCTGCCGACGGTTGCATGAAGTGCAACGCACCCCCGCTCAACGGCACGCCCAACGTCCCCAACAGAATGGCCAGGCCCACGGCCAACAACAAACCTTGCAGCAATATCTGCCGCAACGCTGCGCCGTCCCCGCGCCCGGCAGCCTGGGCGGCGAACCCGGTGGAGCCCATGCGCAGAAAGCCCATGGCCCAGGCGAGAAAGGTATACAGACTGGCGCCCACCGCGACGGCGCCGAGCTGATGAGCATGGGGCAGGTGGCCGATGACGGTACTGTCGACCAGCGCTACCAGCGGTACGGAAATGTTCGAGAGAATCATCGGGGCGGCGAGCGCCCAGACGCGACGATGGGTCGGACGGTCGCGCCAGTCGGCAATCAGGTTGGACATGCAGGCTCCTTGGGGGCGCCTGCATTGTAGCGGTAGTTTGTTTTGTCGTGATCGAGTGGGCTTAGTGAATGATCCAGCTCAGCAACCACAACCCCAGCAGCAACCAGATAATCCCCATGATGATCGACGCGTTCATGAAGGCGCGGATCGCCGACCACAGCAGCATCAGCCCGAGGATCAACGTGATGATGCTGATGATCGAGGTTTCCATGCCCAATGCCTGGGCCAGCCCTTCGACAAAATTGCTGCTGGCGTTGCTCAACAGGCTGAACAGACCACTGAGGGCATCGATGATAAAGCGGATGACCGAACCGATTGCCTGGCCGAGCCATTCGAAAAAGCTGTCTACCTGCATGTATACGTCCTGATGGAGTGGTGGCGTGGTTGCCGGATCCGAGCCTTGGGCTATTGATCGTGCTCCCGGGTTCCCGTAGAAGCTGCCGAAGGCTGCGATTTTTTTGAGTATGGCGCAAGTACGCAGGCACAACGCTGCTACTTGCCTTCACCCGCCATCCCCCTGAAGCTATACGCCTTCAGGAGAGCCCGATGAACCTTGTTGAACTGACCGAACGCCTGCACGCCATTCGTGACCGCAATGACTGGCGGCAATTTCACAGCCCGAAAAACCTGGCCATGGCGGCGAGCGTGGAAATGTCCGAGCTGGTGGAAATCTTCCAGTGGCTGACCGAAGACCAGTCGCGCCAGTTGCCGGCGGACAAACTGACCCATGCCGGGCAGGAAATCGGCGACATCGTGCTGTATCTACTGCTGCTGTGCAGCGAGTTGGGGCTGGACATGAATGAAGTGGTACGCAGCAAGCTCGCGGACAGCGAACGGCGGTTCAGCTGATGAGCGACCGTCATTTCGATCAGTTGGCGACCCGCTTCGCCGAAAAAATCTACGGGGGCGCCAAAGGGGCGATCCGCCTCGCAGTACTGCAGGCCGACCTGGCCGAAACCCTGCCGGACCGCCCGTTGCGCGTACTGGACATCGGCGCCGGCCTGGGCCACATGTCGTTGTGGCTGGCCCAGCGCGGTCATCAGGTGACCCTGGCCGAACCCGCCGAGCCGATGCTTGAAGGCGCTCGCCAGCGTTTCGCCGAAGCCGGGCAGACGGCGACGTTCATTCAAGCGCCGTGGCAGGAGTTGCTCGGTCAACTCACCGAACCCTATGACCTGGTGCTGTGCCACGCCGTGCTGGAATGGCTGGCCGAACCCCATGCGATTTTGCCGGTGCTGCATCAGTTGACGAAGCCGGACGGCTGGTTGTCCCTGGCGTTCTATAACCGCGACGCGCTGATCTACCGCAACCTGCTCAAGGGCCATTTCCGCAAGATGCGCAAGAACGATATGGCCGGCGAGAAGCAGAGCCTGACGCCGCAACAGCCGCTTGATCCACGGGAACTGGCGGCGCAACTTGAGGGCCTGTGGCGGGTCGAAAGCCAGAGTGGAGTGCGGGTTTTTCACGACTACATGCCGGTGGAATTCCAGGCCCGCGCCGAACTGCTCGACTTGCTGGAAATGGAGCTGGCCCACCGCCGTCACCCAAGCTTCGCCGGGCTTGGGCGCTACTTGCACTGGATCTGTCGGCCGATCTGACCGGAGCGCGCAATGAAAAGTCGTTCAGGGTTACTGTTGATCTGTCTGGGGTTGGCGGCCTGTCAGGGCAGCAACCCTTACATCGCGACGTCCAGGCCCCTGCCACCGGCGCCGCCCCAGGCCGCCGGCACTTTCGACCGCAGCGCCTACCCGGCGGCGCCACGCGATTACGGCCGCTATCGCAGCTGGGCCTGGCTCAACGGGCGCCTGCCTGCGGGCACGGCCTGGGCTGACTCGGAGCAGGTGGCCGAAGCCGTCAGCAATGCCCTCGATCAACGCGGCCTGCGCCCGTTGCATGACAACCGCCCGGCGGACCTGTTGGTCAGCGCTGACCTGCGCCTGGAAACCCGCTTGCGTCAGGTGCAGGACGGCTCTGGTTACGGTGGCGGCTACGGAGGGGGGTATTACGGCGGCGGTTACAACCGCTACGGCAGTGGTTACGGCATGTACAACACGGTGCCGGTCATCCGTACTTATCAGGTGCAAGTCGTGGTGGTGCGGGTCGATCTGTTCGACGCGAGCACCGGTCAACCGGTGTGGAGTGCCAGTGCCGAAACCAGCAGTCAGGGCAACCAGAGCGAGCGTGCCGATGCCCTGCGCGAAGCTGTCGAAAAGGCCATGTCGGCGTATCCTCCTAGTTAGCTTCCTGTTCAGGAAGCCTCCCGCAGGTGCATGTCTTCAATTGGAGAAAAATCATGTTCCGCCGTCTCGTTTTACTGGCCATGGCTGCGCTGCTCACTGCCTGCGCCGCCAACCAGGTCAATCATGACTTCGATGCCAGTCGCGACTTTGCCGCCTATCGCAGCTGGAGCTGGAAAGAGCCCGCCGTGCAATACCGTCCCGATGACCCACGGATCAAGAGTGACCTGACCGAACAACGCATCCGCCAGGCCGTTGCCGATCAACTGGATCAGCGTGGCTTGCGTCCGGCCGCCGCCGGCGCCAAGGCAGACCTGAAGGTGCAAACCTACCTGATCGTTGAAGATCGCCAGCAACAAGTGACCACTAACTATGGCGGCGGTTGGGGTGGCCCATGGAACGGTTATTGGGGCGGGCCGATGTACAACGAAACCCGCAACGTCAGCTACAAGGTGGCGACCATCCAGATCGACCTGCTCGATGGCAAGGACGGCAAACTGGTGTGGCGCGGCAGCGACGAGCAAACGCTCAGCCGCACACCCAAGCCAGAGGACCGCAGCAATACGATACGCCAGACGGTCGGGCGCATATTGGCTAACTATCCACCGCGCTGAACCCTGAACTGCCTGACACCACAGACCCACTGTGGAAGCGGGCCTGTGGCGAGGGAGCTTGCTCCCGCTTGAGTGCGTAGCGCTCACAAAATCGACAGTGGTTGTCAGATTTTTGAGGCTGCTACGCAGCCCAACGCGAGCAAGCTCGCTCGCCACAGGTTTCTCTGATTCAAGACTCTCTTTTGTGAGCAGCATTGCCCTCCCACAGGGAGTTTTTGTTGGTGGGATGGCGAGTTGCCAGCAATCCGGCAAACCCTTGTCTACACTGCTGTTCATCAATGGAGGTAGCCCTCGGCGGTGCGCCGGCAAAGGAGTGCGCCATGTCTCCCCGCTTGCAGTTTCGTAGCCCGGCCCGGCAACGGGGAGCGATCGGTCTGATGGCGGTGCTGACCCTCGGCATGGCCCTGGTGTTCCTGCTGATCGTGGTCGACAGTGGCCGCTTGTACCTGGAAAAACGCAGCTTGCAGCGGCTAGCGGACATGGCCGCACTGGAGGCTGCCACGCGTAACGGTGATTGCGCCGCGGGTACCACCGCGACCGTCTATGCCACTGCCAGCGTAAACCGCAACGGCTTCACCCTTCCTGACCCCACGCGCAGCCTGGCGGTAGCCTGTGGCACCTTGAGCCTGGACGCCAACAGTCTGCGGGTTTTTGTGGCTAACCCAAGCAGCAGCGAAGCCATTCGGGTGATCGTCAGCCATTCGGTGCAGCAGAGTTTCGCCGGTGGCGTTGGCGCCCTGTTCGGCGGTGCTCCGGCCGGGGCGACCCTCAACCTGACTGCGACTGCCGTCGCGGCGCTGCCGCCACCGCTGGCATCGCTGACCCTGCGTACCACGGCGCTGAGCGTCGATAGCAGCAAGTCGGCTACCCTCAATGCGCTGTTCGGCGGTTTGCTCGGAGGCAGTCTGAACGTGTCCGTGGCAGGGTGGGATGGGTTGGTGAACACCAACATCAGCCTGCTGGGTTACCTTGATCGACTGAAGGTCGACCTCGGTCTCAACGCCGCCGGGTATGGCCAGGTATTGGGCGCTTCGGTGGCCGTCAGCCAATTGATCCAGACCGCCGTGAATGTGCTGGACCCCGGCGGCACCCTCGGCGCGACGGCGACCATTGTCGGTCTGCAAGCGCTCAAGGTGGCCGCTGGCTCCACGACTGTGGTGTTGGGCAATCTGCTGCACGTCGAGAGCGGCAGCGACATCTCAACGTTCGCGACGACTGTGAGTGTGTTCAACCTGATCGAAGGCGTCGTGCAACTGGCCAACAAGAAAAACGGTGTGGTGGCGACAGTGCCGATCAATCTGGCAGGGCTGGCGCAAATCACCGCTCGGGTGCAGGTGTTGGAGCCGCCGCAACTCTCCGCGATAGGCAATCCGAAAAACGCCGCGCTGGATCCGCTGGGGCCCAATCGGATCTATGTGAAAACAGCGCAGCTTCGCACATTGTTGTCGATCGACTTGCCGGCGCTGGACGCCATCGCGGCCCTGGTCAACGCGGCGGCGGATCTGGCAGGACCGCTGACCAACACCCTCAACGCCTTGCTCAACCTCGACCTGGTGGCCGTGCTCAATTCACTGACCTGTGCCATCGGCGTACCCTGCCAGACGCCTGACATCATGGTGTTGCCGGGGCCGATACGGCTCGACGTGGCGCTGGATGTCGCCAGTGCCAACAGTTACGTCACGGCCTACAGCTGCGTCAGCAACACCAATAAAACCTTGACCACCAGCACCAGCACATCGCTGGTGAACCTGAAAATCGGCCGGATCGATGCGGTCAGCATGTTTGGCAGCAACACCACACCGCCGGCGGTCACGGTGCAGCCGTTGAAGCTGATCGATATCGGCATCAAAACCTGTCGCAGATTTTTGTTCGTGCCTATCACCTGCGATCCGCGTGTGCCCGGTGTCGGTGGTGGCATCGATATCGTCGCCGACACCAGTGTGACGCCGAGCACCAACATGCCCCACGTCTACTCCGCACCCCCCGCCAGCAGCCTGCCGGACATCAACCAGCCACCGTTCTACTACTCGTTTTCCACCAGCAGCATCGTCAGCAACCTGCTCAACACCCCGGTTAACCTTCACGTTGATATGTATGGCCCTTCGGGCAGTCTCGTCGGCGGTCTGGGAGCGATCCTGAGCAGCGTGACCAGTTTGCTGGGCAGCGCGATCAACGGCGTGCTCAACCCATTGCTCGACAGTCTGATCAACACCGTGCTGATAAGCCTTGGGGTCGACTTGAACAAGGTCGATGTCGGCGCCAACCTTAGCTGTCACTCTGGGCGCGCGACGCTGGTGATCTGATCGCCCGGGACAATCGGCAGCTCGATACAGAACCGCGCGCCCTCGGCCGAGTTTCTTACGCTCAACCGTCCGCCCATGTTCTCGACGATGCCGTAACTCACCGACAACCCGAGCCCGGTGCCGACGCCCACCGGTTTGGTGGTGAAGAACGGCTCGAAAATCCGCTCCAGCAACCGCGGGTCGATACCGCCGCCGTTGTCCTCGACCCACAGCCGCACCGCGTGTTCATCGTATTCGGTGTACAACGAAATCCACGGTTTGAACGCCGGGTCGGTCTCGCGTTTGCTCAGCAATGCATCCCGCGCATTGACCATCAGGTTGATCAGCACCTGTTCCAGCTGATCGACATAACCGCGCACCTGCACATCAAAACCACTCTCGCTGACCCGCAGATCGACGCCTTTGCCACGCAGGCCTTCGGACAGCAGCGCGAGCGTGCCCTCGATGGCTTGAACCGGATTGAACGGCTGCTGTTCGATCTCCGAACGCCGGCCGAACACCCGCATGTGATCCACCACCCGCGCGGCGCGCTGGACCTGTGCGTCGATGCGATTGAGTTTGTCTGTCAGGTAATCGATTTGCGCGTCGCCATTGCTCAGACGCTTGAGCACATTGACGATGGCCATGCGCATCACGTTCAGCGGCTGATTGATTTCATGGGCCAGCCCAGTGGCCATTTCGCCGAGGGTGGCCATTTTCGCGCTCTGGGTAAGCTGTTGCTGCGCGCGCCGGACCTCGGTGTTGTCGCGGCCCACGGCTTGAATCTCAAGCAAGCGACCCTGCTCGTCAAACACACCGCGATCCGACCAGACCCACCAGGCGTGTTCCCGTCCTGGCAGTTGCAGGTTGATTTCCGCGGTGCTGACCGGGAACTCCGGGCTCAGTCGACTGAGGCGTTGGAGGAACGCATCGCACTGTTCCGGCGACATCCAGCTACCCAGGTTTACCCCCGGCAGCTGCTCGGGCTGGCATTCCAGATAGGTCGCCAGTGGCCGGTTACCGAAGGTCAGCGTCAGGTCGGGTCGATAGCGGCAGATCATCGCCGGGGAATCTTCCACCAGAATCCGATAGCGCTCTTCACTCTGTTTGACTTTCTCGGCGGCCAAGGTTGCCTCGGTGACATCCAGCCACAGGCCCACGGCTTCCACCGGCAGCCCGAGGTCGTCGCGCAGCAGTTTGGCTTCGTCGAGCAGCCAGTGGTAATCGCCGCGACTGTCGCGCAGCCGATAACGGGCGCTCACCGAACCCTCGCGCAGCAGTTGCCGGGTGCGTTCGAAATAGCCGTCGCGGTCTTCGGGATGGACCCGCTCCACCAGCGAGCCTGCGGCGCAATCGGCGAGCGACCAGCCGAGCAATGGCAGCAGGCTGTCACTGAAAAACGTCGGTTGCAGCGCCCCTTCGACGTAGCGCTGCACGTAGATCACCGCCGGTGAACTGGCGATCAGGTTGTCCAGCCGGGCATGGGCGGCAGCGGCGTTCTGCTGCTGGTTTTTGATGTCGCTGATGTCGAGCATGAAGCCCACCAGCCGGCGGTTTTTACCGATGCCCAATGCCTGGCCTTGCAGTCGATACCAGATTGGCGTTTGTGTCGTGTCGGGGTGATGCAGGCGTACGCACAACAGCAACGGCGCGCCTTCGTCCTGCAAGGATTGCAGGCGAATCGTCAGCTCTTCACGGTCGGCGGGATGAATCTGTTCGAGCCAGTCGTGCAGCGGAAAACGAGCGCTCGTAAGGTTCAGCGTACTGGCGAGCGACGGCGCCAATTGCACCTCGGCATGGTCGCTGAAAACCTCCCACCAGCCGGTACCGAGCAACGCTTGCAGAGATTCCAGGCGCTCCAGTTGCAGATGGTGCTGATGCTCGCGCAAGCGCTCCAGCAGCGGCCCGGCCAGGGCGGCGGTGAGTTGCAACCAGTCGCGCTCGCTCAAGTCGGGGGCACGTTCTTGCACCGGGTAGAAACCACAGAGCAACCACGCGACCACGCCCCGGGCATTGCGATAGGGCACCGCGAACCCTTCGGCGTTGCCGAAAATGCTTTGCAGGCGTGGGTGCTCGCTGGGTGTCAGCTGTTGGGGGACGGAGCCGTTCAAACTGTCGAGGCCGGTGCCCAGGCGTTGATTGATATCCCACAACCTTGGCGCATCGAAGGCCGCATACTGCTGGTGAATCAACCAACCCTCGGCCTGTTCATCGAGCAAGGCCATGGCCATGCACGGGATCTGAAAACGCTGGGCCAGGCCTTGCAGTTGCTCCGCCAGCACCTCGGGCAGACGAGGTGGGCTGCACAGGCGCAATTGTTCGCTGACTTGCGCCGCGAGCAACTGGCATTGTTCACGGCTGCGCGCTTGTCGACGTTCGAGCAACAAGTCGCCGATATCGATCAACTGCAACAACCATTCTTCGCCCGACGGTTGCACCCAGCCACGTAGATGCAGCGGTTGTCCGGCGAGGCTGAAAAAGTCCAGGTCCAGGCTCTGTCCCTGCCACTCGGCCGGCGTGCCTTCAACCGACAGGGTGCTATGGGGCATGAGGTAATCGAGCAGGTGCGGTGGTGACTGCGTGTCGGTTATTTGTTGCTCAAGCAGATGACGCAGCGGGCCACTGAGGTGAATCACTCGACCTTCGTCATCCAGATGCAGCTGCAAACCGACACGCTGCACGCTCGCAGGGTCTGGCGTATTCGGGGTCTGTGGCGGATGGCGATTGAGCAGACGTCCGAAGAGTTTGTCCCCGGAGCTCAAAACTGCAGACTCGATTGGGCCGTGAGGGTCGCCGGCAGATTGGGCACCGAGCCGATTCCCGGCAGCACCAGGAACGGCAGCACTTGATTCAGTTTACTGGTGGGGTAGTTGATGGTGACCGTCAGCACGCCGCCGGTGTAGGTGGCGCTGGCGTCGGTGGCCACGTTGAAATTCAGCGCGGCGGGAATCCAGGCCAGCTGCCGGGTCAGTTCGGTGGTGGCAACGGTTCGTACGGCGGTGTCGTAATTGGCGGTGCCCGGGTCAAGCGCCACACTGCGGCGCACCGCTTCGGCCGTCGATTTATTGAACGATTGCATCAGTAACAGTGGCAGGCTGTAACTGACCAGCCCATAAAACACGGCAAAAAATATGATGAACACCAAGGCAAACTCAATCGCCACGGCACCTTTTTGTTTGCGGGGGAGGCCTGTATTCATGAGTGCGTCTACCCTGACAATTACTGCGTAGTGTCAGCATAGAATCATTCAGCCAAAACGGACGTTTTTTACCGGATGCAGAGCCTTGTCCTACTCATCTGGCTGACGCTTTGCGCAGCACAGGATGCCCGAGAGAGCCACATCGGCAATGGCCTGACCCTTGGCGCAGGTGTGTTGGCGTTGGCCTATCTGTTGTGGACGGGCACCACATGGCTGGGGGCCGAGGCTGTGCAGGGCGGCTGGGCTTTGTTGTTGGCATTGGCCTTCACCTTGCCCGGTTATGCGTTGCGACGCATGGGGGCAGGCGACGTGAAGCTGATGGCGACGCTGGGCCTTGCGACGGACGGTACGCACCTGCTCGGCGGTTTCATCGGCGCCGGGGTGGCCAGTGCGCTCTGGTTGCTGCTGGCGCCAAGACTCTGGCTGCATATGGGTCAGGGGCTTAGGGCGCGTCTTCGTTACCTCGAGCCTGGGACGTCAAAAAAGCAGCCCTTTGCGCCGTTCGTGCTGGTGGGTGTGCTGCTCACACTGGCCTGGATGCATTAATCGCAGGCGTCACCTGTTCTATGTACATAGTCGGAAAGTGCGTCTACTTTCAAAACAGTTGTTGTACAGCCTGTGGTGTCAGTGCAGGAGCGGCCAAGCCAGACTTGGCAGGGAGTGGCACGTGAACAAGCTTACCTCGGCAGTAAAAGTTCTTGTGGTGGATGATGAGCCGTTGATTGTCGAAGAGCTTTGCGAGTTCATCGAGGGCAATGGTTATCGCTGTGTGCCTTGTGTCTCCGGCCATCAGGCGATCGAGCGTTTCAGCGAAGACATGAATATCGGCTTGGTGCTGTGTGATTTGCAGATGCCTGACATGGATGGCATCCAGCTTGTCGAGGCGCTGCAGCGGTTGTCCGGCAAGCACCGGGCGTTCGAGGCGATCATGCTCACCGGGCATGCGAACAAGCAGGATGTGATCAAGGCTTTGCGTATCGGGTTCGCCGATTACTATCAGAAACCGATTGATCTGGCTGAGTTGCTCGAAGGTTTGCAGCGCCAGGAGGTGGCCTTGCAGGAGCGGCAGAAGAACCTGCAGTTGGGGCATTTGAGTCAGAAGCTGCAGTACCTTTGTGAATCGATCGATGAGCTTTATCAGGATCTGGACAAGGTTCGTCGGGGGGCGTCCCCGGAACCTGTGTCAGGTTCGGTTGACGGTGTGCTCGGTGAACCGGAGCGGGTGGTGGGGATGCCGGCGGTGTTCAATCAGCTGTCGCCGCGGCAGTTGGAGGTGGCGCAGTTGGTGGGCAAGGGGCAGACCAATTATCAGATTGCCTGTGAGTTGGGGATTACCGAGAACACGGTGAAGCTTTATGTGTCGCAGGTGTTGCGGTTGACGCATATGCATAATCGTACGCAGGTGGCGTTGGCGTTGTCGCCCGGGAATGCCGGGGGGCGGCGGGTTTCTGCGCGCTGATCTTGGCGGCCTTTGGGCCGACCATGTTCTTGTTTGCGGTGTGTACATATCCGTTTCTGCGGTAACGGCTACTTATGGTTTCGCCCTGACGGCGAGTCCCTTTTGGCAAACGCCCCAAAAGGAACCAAAAGGTCTCGCCCCAAGCGTACGGCCCCTCGCTAAGGCTCGGCGTTCCTTCGCTCCGGTATCCATCTGGGGGCATCGCCCTACGGTTGGCTTCGCTTCAACCTACATGCGATGGGTTCGACTGCGTCGAACGGCGCTGCGCGCCAATCCCCAGATGAACACCTCCACTCAGCCTCCCGAAGGGGCGGGTGAATCAAGATCAAAAGCGGCAGGCGAGCTAACGCTCGGCCTGTAGTTTGGCGGATGTACGCCGCTCCACCGTAGGAGCGAGCGGTGCGGCGATCCGACTTGCCCGCGAAGGCGGCCTGACAGCCGACCAATCTCTTTCGTCTGTACCTGCATGATCGTTCCCACGCTCCCGCGTGGGAACGCCGCCAGGGACGCTCCGCGTTCCGCTTTTGAATGTTTAATTGATGTCTAAGTGCGCAGATCTTTCCCACGCATTTTTCAGGTTGCCCGTCGGAAGCTGCGTCTCTAGCCTTTGTCCGTCGCTGACAACTCAGCGACCGGGCGTCGCGGCTCGATTCTTGAGGCATAATCGCTCCACCGAACAACAACACTTTTTGGTGTCTGTCGTATCGTGTCATGGCGACTGTGCGCGGGATACCTTCGGGTATGCCGATGTATGCCTCCAGGGATCGGTCCGCGAACCCGCGTACAGCTGCCACCCCAAATTGCGTCGCGGCAATTTGGAAGTGGCTCCATTTCATCCCGGAGGTGTAATCATGTTCAAAGCCACACCAAATCCCCCTGAAACTGATGACGTTTCGCCCTACGAATCCCTCGATTCGAAAAAACTCAACGAAGCCGCCGAACGCGCGCTCGACCACTACCTCAAGCCACCACCCAAACAACCCGAAGGCCGCAAGCCAAGCAGGATGTTTCTGGTCGCCCCGGACATGGACAACGAAAGTCTGCTCGCTCATGTCTGCGAATCACTGGCCTCGGCCAGCGTCATGACCAGCGACATCGCCGCCTATGTCGACGCCCCGCAGCGGCATACGCTCCTGGCGATTCAGCAGGTCATCATGCTGGCCGAGCTGGCGGTGAATCGGGTGCTGGATAACGTCGACGTACCCAAACCCGCGCCACACAGCTGACCCCTTGCAGGAGCGAGCCCCTTCACCACAGGCTCGCTCCTACAGGATCACCGGTCATTCAAGAACCAAACGCCCGCGCCAGCGCGGTGAAGCTCGGTCCGGCCAGCACGATCAGCAGCGCCGGGAAGAGGAACAGCATCATCACCACGGACATTTTGGCGGACATCTTGGAGATGTATTCCTGCAAGCGTGTCAGGCGTCGGTCATCGAGCAGCAGCTTGAGCGCCAGCAGTGATTTCATTGCGCCGCCGCCCTGGTGGATCAGTTGCTGAAGGATTACGCAGGTATCGGTGAATTCGTCCACCGAGAGCAATTGGGTGGCCTTGTTCAGTTCTTCGCCCAGTTCCAGGCCGGAATCAACCCGCGCCAGTATCAGGCGCAATTCGTGGGTCAGGGCCGGTAGCAGTTGTTTGCCTTCGACGCTCAACACTCGCAGTGATTGTTCCACCGCCATGCCGGATTCGAACAGGATGCGCAGCAGTGGAATGAAGGTCGATATCTCGATCGCCAGTTGTTTTTGCCGCTGCTGTGCGGCAGCGGCCAACAAGCGTTTGGGCAGCAGGTAGCCGAGGGCGGTGGCGAGGGTCGGGGTGATCCAGTGGTTGTTCACTTGCGGGAAGAACAGGCCCTGGATCAGCAGGCACAGGGCCAACGCCAGCACCGGTGTGCCGATCTGGCAGGCTGCGAACAGCGAGCGTTGTCGAGCGCTGCGCCAGCCGAGGCGGTTAAGCAGGGTCTGGGTTTCGTTGTCCAGTTTGATCGAACGCTGACCGATGCGGCTGTCGCCCAGCCTGTGTAGCCAGTGACTGACGCGATGGTCGCTCAGCGGTTTGCCGTCCAGCCGTTGGGCCACCTGGCGCGCACGCCGGTGCTGGTCCAGCAGGCCGCTGAGCAACAACAGTGTGGCCGCCAGAAACAGCAGTGCGCTCATCAGCAGGGCGATTTTCATACGCTATGCAACATGCGCC
Source organism: Pseudomonas sp. GW822-FHT02G04 (assembly GCF_058802085.1). Taxonomy (NCBI): domain Bacteria; kingdom Pseudomonadati; phylum Pseudomonadota; class Gammaproteobacteria; order Pseudomonadales; family Pseudomonadaceae; genus Pseudomonas; species Pseudomonas sp. GW822-FHT02G04. The sequence continues at coordinate 41,700 of NZ_JBXANU010000012.1, read as the reverse complement.
ACAGCGCCAGGCAGCCCACGACCTGTAAACCGAACGCGGTCGCCAGCATCATTTGTCCCGAGCCGCTGTTCCACATGGCTAGCAGGTATTTCGGGTTGGACACCAGGAAGTAACCGGCAAGCCCCACTGGCATCAGCCCCAGGACCACGGCCGTGACGCGGGTTTCGCCGGTCATGGCGCGCAGTTGGCGCGACGCCTGGTCTCGTTCGCGGATCATTTTGATCAGGTTCTCGAACAGCTCACTGGCATTGCCGCCGTAGCGGTGATTGACCTTCAGGCCCAGCGCGAACAAGCGAAACTCGTCTTTTTCATACAACTCGGCGAGGTCCGAAACGGCGTCCGGCAGGCTGACGCCCAAGTGCACGTTGCGTTGAACCCGACCCATGGCGTCTTTCAGTGGCGCTTCGGCGGCGTTGATGGCGCCCAGCACCGCATCGGCCAGGGTGCGTCCGGATTTCAGGCTGCGCACCGTGTGATCGAGCAACGTCGGCAGTTGTTCGATCATGCGCTTGAGCCGGCGCTGATAGCGCCAACTGATGTACAGCCGCAGAGCGAGGGGCGGCGCCAGCAACAACATCAACAAACCGATCCAGCCCGCCAGGGCAAATCCCAGCAAAACGGCTGAGGCCCAGAGCAGCAGCCACGACCCCAGGCGCTCCGTGGGACGACCGAGACCGGCGCGTAGAAAGGCCCGTTCCAGGCCAGACCAGGATGATTTCGCGACGGTCAGTTGCGGTTGCCCCTGCGTCAGACGGCCAAGGGTTCGATCGATGCCGGTCTGGCGCAGACCTTTGTAGATCAAACGGATCGACACACCCAGCAACGTCAGGCAAAGCAGAATGAGCAGCGCCGGTTTGAGCATGCTGTGACCTTCAATACGCCAAGGGAGAGAGCGCCGACTCGCGACGCAGTTTGTCGCCGGCGGGGTTGGCCGCCTCGCGCAGAAAACCGCGGCCGGTACGTCGGTCGAAGCGGAACAGTGTGTTGGTCACGTAGACGTCATCACGAATACCGACGACCTCCACCACTTCGCTGACGCAACGGCGGCCATCGGGCAGGCGCGTCAGTTGGATCACCACGTCCAGCGCCGCGCAAATCATTTGCCGCAGGGTGCGTTCGGCGATGAGCCGTCCGGTCAGGCCCACCAGCGTCTCCAGGCGCAACAGCGCATCCTGGGCGTTGTTGGCGTGTACGGTGCTCATCGAACCGTCGTGCCCGGTGTTCATGGCCGTGAGTACGTCGACCACTTCGACGCCGCGAATCTCGCCGAGGATGATCCGGTCCGGGCGCATTCGCAGTGCGTTGCGAATCAGGTCGCTGGCCTTCACTTCGCCGTGGCCTTCGGCATTCGGCGGTCGGGTTTCCAGGCGCACCACGTGAGGATGACCGAGCTGCAGTTCGGCGACGTCTTCGATGGTGACCAGCCGTTCGTGAGGGGCGATCAACTGGCTGAGAATGTTCAGCAATGTGGTCTTGCCGGTGCCGGTACCGCCGCTGACCAGGATGTTGCAACGCTTGCCCACAGCCTCCTGAATGAACTCGAAGATTGCCTGGTCGATGGTTTGCATCGCCATCAGGTCGGAGCTTTTGAGCATGTCCTTGCGGAATTTTCGAATCGACAGGCATGGGCCATCGAGGGCGATCGGTGGAATGATCGCGTTGACCCGGCTGCCATCGGGCAGGCGTGCATCGACCATCGGTGAAGACTCATCGAGCCGTCGGCCCAGGGGCGCGAGAATCCGTTGCATGACCCGCTCGACATGGTGGTCGTCGATGAATCGCAGGTCGCTGAGGTGCAACACTCCCTCACGTTCGACGAACACCCGGTGTGGGCCGTTGACCAGAATCTCGGTCACCGCCGAGTCGCGCAGCAGCACTTCCAGCGGACCGAAACCGGTGAGTTCGTCGACGATTTCTTCCGCCAGCCGTTCCATTTCGTAGCGGGATATCGCCAGGTGCAGACGGGCGATGTACTCGGCGACTTTGTCGGTGACGAACTGCGACAGCATGGGCCGCGAACCTTCCAGCAGGTTTTTTCCGGACTCTTCGATGGCGTCGATGATGTAGCGGTGCAGCACCAGTTTCAGGCCTTCGTGGTCGGTATTGCCGGTCGGCCCGTGCGAGAGGGCGCCGAAGAGTTTTTCCCCGCTCATTGCACGCCCCTCAACCGGTTGAACCAGCCGGCCTTGGGCTTATCCAGGCCTTCGGAGCGTTTGGCCAGCCGTTCGCCGAGGGTGCGCAGGCTTTGGGTCAGGCCCTCGCGTGGGGCCAGCTCGAACAGGCTCAGTCCCTGATTCTTGGCGTTGAGCCGCACTTCCGGGCTGTAGGCAAACACCGCGATCACCTCCATGCCGAAAGTTTTGCCCAAGGTGTCGGAGTCCGGTGCGACGCTGCGCAGGTAGCGATCCACCAGCAACCTGGCGTGGTCGAGCTTCAGGCCTTTTTCGCGCCAGCGGCTGAGCACCTCAAGGTTGCGTCGGCAGTCGAGCACGTTCTGATCGGTGTACCACAGCAACTTGTCGCAATGGCTGACGAAAGTGCGCAATGCTTCACTGTCCGACTGGCCGGTGAGGTTCACCACGATGTGCTGGAAATGTTGGCGCAAGGCGCTGAGCAGCATGTACAGCTCGGCGGCGCTGGTCTGTTCGAGCGGTTCATCGTTGCTGGCGTAGGCGAGAATTCGCAGCCCGGCGTTGCAGGTGGTGAAGGCGCTGTCGATCAGCGTTGCGTCGAGGCGCCTGAGGTGACGCAATGCATCGCCGAAATGAAACGAGCTCTCCAGCCCCAGCAGCGCCAGGCTGTCGCCACGGGGCAGGCCCAGATCCAGCAACAGTGTTTGCTGGCCGCTCTTTTGCACCACGTGCGCCAGGTGGTTGGCGAGCAACGCGCCGTCGCCGTTGCCCTGTACGCCGTAAAGTACGGTCAGGCCACCTTGTGGAATCTGTTGTGTGTTCGGCGCCACGGTCGGCAGGCGTTTACCCAGGCGTCGCACCAGGCCGGCGACTTCACTGGACCGCGAGCCGTAAGAGACAAAATCCCGCGCTCCGGCGCGCATGGCATTGAGCACCAGTTGGTTGTCCATGCCATCGCCCAGGGCCACGATCGCCAGCATCGGTTTGGCTTCCAGGGCGCCCTCGATCAACGCGCTCTGGGCTACCACATGCTCATGGTCCAGGCCCACGAACACCAGGCTGGCGAAGGTCACGTCCACCAGCGTCAGGAGCTCGTCGAGGTTGCCGCCACCGGCGCTGATCACTCGGCCCAAAGGGGCGAGCGCCCCTTGCAGCCACTCGAAGTCGGTGTTGTTGCGTGTGATCGCGAGGAAGGTCTGGCTCAGGTTCTGGCTTTGGCTCATTGCGATAATCCGCCGTGTTTATCGACGTGGCCGTTTTCGAGGAAGTGCTGCGTGAAACATCTGCGCATGGAGAGTCCTCGCTCGATTCAGGGCGTTTGTTGGGTGACTGCATTGCCACGGATGACTTCCACGCTCGGCTTGCGCGGTGCTGCGCCTCTGGGGGCGGGGGATTGTGGCGTGCCGGCCAGGGCCAGTTGACTGAACTGCACCAGCTCGCGGTTGGCGTTGGCCAGGCTCGCCGATGAGTCACCACGGCCGGCCCAGTATTGGCTCAGGCGTTGTTCCTCGGCGCTGCGCACGGCCAGGCGCAAAACCCCGACCTGCGCCGCGAGCATCAGGCGGCTCAAGAGGGATTCAGGGACGGCGAGCAACACGGTGCGGGCGCTGGTGCGCAGTTGCTCCTGCTTGAGTTTTTCTTCATGGCTGAGTGCCGGATTGGCAGGCTTGCCATCATTCGTCAGCCCCAACTGCTCGCCGACCCCGAGTACGCGCAATGCCGGGACCACGACCTGGGCCGACTGCTGGAGGTTGTTGGTGTCCATGCGCAGAAACAGCAGCACGTCGACATAGTCGCCGGGGCTCAGTTGGCCGCCAACATTGATCACATCATCCGCCGCCACGGCGAGGGCGCGTTCATCGGCGCGGATCATCCGCGCCAGCGTACCGCCGGCTTCGAAACTTTGATCATTGAGCCAGCTGCCGGCGGTGAGCGCGCGCCAGGGCGTACGACCAATGGCTTGATCGAGACGGGTCAGGCTGCCGACCGGGGCGGTACGGAGTTTTTCCAGGGTCACGTCGGCGGCGGTGATCTGCTCAAACGGCGCGATATCACGCAGCAGTACCACCACCGGTTGGCGGGTCGGGTCATCCACTGACACCAGCATTGATGCTGCTGGCGTGCCGGATTGCACAACGGGCTCGGGAGCCGGTTGACGACTCAGCGCCAGCCCCCAGTAACCGGCGATGATGGCGCCTGCCAGAAACAGCCCGGCCAGGCCCAGGGTGACGCGGCTGTTCATGAAGGCTCTCCCCCTTTCCTGCGGCGTAGCGCCCCCAAGCCTTCTAACGAGATGACTTCGCAATCAGGCAGTTATGAACGCGGGACTGTTTCGCTATTTGACGGTAGCGCAGGTAAAGCAAAATGCCATCATACGACGGTAAATATCTGACAAAAGTAACGGGCTGAAGCCCAAAGTGCTGTTTTGTGACGTTAATCAACCGGTTACTGCTTAAGTATTAATGCGTTCTTACAGTTGTTGGCCATGGGTTTGCCGACAATGCTGATGCTGGCATAGGGGCATCATGTTGCGGTCGTGCAACATCCGCTGTCATTCAGGAGGCATGTCATGTTCTTCACTAAGACGGTTCAGAAGATCAAATCCCACATCGCTTTTTACAAAGACCTTGCCAAAGACACCGAAGGCGCTTCGGGCATCGAGTACGCGATCATTGCAGGCATGGTGGCACTCGCGCTTGCGGCGTTTGTGACACCCATCTCCACGAGGGTCACCACATTGTTTACCGCGCTTCAAAACGCGCTTTGACTTGACCGCTATGCATGGGCAGTCATTTGCCAATCCCGCAAAGGGCTTCTAACGTCAAGGCTTAGTCCATTGCAGGTGTTACCCCCATGAACGCTCCAGCGCTCCCTCGCCAACAGCTTCTTCTGGTCGATGATGAGGAGGATGCGTTACTGGAACTGGCGGAGTTGCTGGAGGGCGAGGGCTTTACGTGTTTTACGGCAACGTCGGTCAAGCTCGCCCTGCATCATTTGACTCGTCATCCTGATATTGCGTTGGTGATTACTGATCTGCGGATGCCGGAGGAGAGTGGCATGTCGTTGATCAAGCGTCTGCGTGAGCATACGGCTCGTCAGCATTTGCCGGTGATTGTGACGTCGGGGCATGCGGATATGGAGGATGTGAGTGACATGTTGCGCTTGCAGGTGCTGGATTTGTTTCGCAAGCCGATTTATCACGTGCGGTTGTTGGAGACGTTGAATAATTTGTTTCCGCAGCCTCGGGGTTTGGTGAGTTCCTGATCCGCGGTGTAGGTATCCATCTGGGGCATCGCCCTAGTTTTGATCGTTCCCACGCTCTGCGTGGGAACGCCTCTACGGACGCTCTGCGTTCGGCTCTTGGGACGCGGAGCGTCCCGGGCTGCATTCCCACGCAGAGCGTGGGAACGATCAGAGGGGGCAAGCCCCCTCACCACAATCCATCAGGCAACCGGTCGCCACTGCCCCACCATATGCTCGATCTCCCCGGCACCCATCAACTGGAAATCCCCACTGGACCCTGCGGCGCTGGACATCAGCGTCACCTCGCTGGGCAAACGCACCGGTTTTCTGAACTGCACCGCAATCTCGACGTTGGCCGTCGGTAGATGATCGCTCAGGGCTGCCAGGGTCCGCGCCTTGTTCCACAGGCCGTGGGCGATGGCGCTGGGGAAACCGAAGAGTCTGGCGCTGATCGCGCTCAGGTGGATCGGGTTGTAGTCTCCAGACACTTTGGCGTATCGGCGACCAATGTCCGCCGGCGCTTTCCAGTGGGCTACCTCGGTCAGCGACAGCGCTGGTGCAAAAACATCTTCGACAGGCTCGCCTGCCAGTTTGACGCCGCGACAGAGCATCTGGCTTTCAGCTTCCCACAGCAGCCCCAACTGGTCGTCGAGCGTCGTCACTAACTCGAAGGTCGCCCCCTTGGTATGGGGTTGCAGGTTCTGCACTTTCACGCTGACCCGCACGCGGCTCACGCCGCCCATGGGGCGCAAGATGCGGATGCGGTTGCTCAAGTGAATCAGCCCCAGCAGCGGGAACGGAAATGCCTTGGCGGTGAGCAGTTGCATCTGCAAGGCGAACGCCAAAATGTGCGGATACGTCGGTGGCAGCAGGCCGTTGTCGGCGAAACCACACACCTTGCGATAAGCCTCCAGGCGTTTCGGATCGACATTGACCCAACAGTGATAACCCAGCTCAGGCAGTGCGGTGCCGGTGATTTTACGTCGCATCGCCGCCTTCACATACAACGCCTGCAAGTTGGGTTCGCGAGTGAGTGTGTGCCAGTCGGTGTTCATGGTCAGGCTCCCAACACGCTTTGCCCGCACACGCGCAGCGCTTGCCCGGTAAACGCTCCGGTGCCCGGTTGTGCCATCCAGGCCACGGCTTCGGCGACGTCTTGCGGCAGGCCGCCCTGGCCCAACGAACTCAAGCGCCGCCCGGCTTCGCGTACGCCGAAGGGCAGGTGCGCGGTCATCTGGGTTTCGATGAATCCTGGCGCCACCGCGTTGATGCTGATGCCGCGCCCTGCCAGCAGCGGCGCCCAGGCCTGGGCCAGGCCGATCAGTCCGGCCTTGCTCGCGGCGTAATTGGTTTGCCCGCGGTTGCCGGCGATGCCGCTGATGGACGCCAGCAGGATCACTCGGCCATTGTCGTGCAAGGTGCCGCTGTCGAGCAGCGCCTTGGTCAGCACTTGCGGCGCGTTGAGGTTGACCGCCAGCACCGCATCCCAGAATTCCGGGGTCATGTTGGCCAGGGTTTTATCCCGGGTGATGCCCGCGTTGTGCACCACGATGTCGACGCCATCCGGCAAGTGTTCGATCAGTTGCGTTGCGGCGTCTTCGGCGCAGATGTCCAGGGTGATGCTGCGCCCGCCGAGGCGCGCGGCCAGGGCGTCGAGATCGGTTTTGGCCGGTGCCACGTCGAGCAGAATCACCTCGGCGCCATCGCGGGCCAGGGTTTCGGCGATCGAGGCGCCGATGCCACGGGCCGCGCCCGTTACCAGTGCCTTGCGCCCTGACAAGGGGCGGGTCCAGTCCATCACCTGCGTCGCACACGCCTTCAAGCGTATGACTTGCCCGGAAATGAACGCACTTTTGGGCGAGAGGAAAAACCGCAACGGGCCTTCCAGTTGATCTTCGGCCCCTTCGCCGACATAGATCAGCTGCAAGGTGCCGCCGCTGCGCAGTTCCTTGGCCAGCGAACGGCTGAACCCTTCCAGGGCCCGTTGGGCGCTGGCGGCGAACGGGTCGCTCAAGGTCTCCGGCGCCCGACCAAGAATCACCAGGTGTGCATGGTGATCGAGGTTTTTCATCAGTGGCTGGAAGAACTCGCGCAGCTGTTTCAGCTGATCGACCCGCACCAGGTCACTGGCGTCGAACACCACGGCTTTGAGTTTCTGGCCGTGGCCGGGAATCCACTCGGTGGCCAGGGTCGGGTCGGTGCCGTAGCTGTAAGTCGTGTCGGTCAGGCGGTTGGCCAAGGCGCTGACTTTTTCTGTCAGCGGGCCACCGCCAATCAACAGCGCCCCCTCGACAGGCCGCAGCCGGCCTGCTTGCCAGCGTTCCAGCCGTACCGGCGACGGCAGACCCAGGGCACCGACCACACGATGGCCGATGGACGAATTGGCGAAGTCGATATAGCGGTCAGACATGAATCACGCTCCAGAAGCCGGGGTTAAAAGTGTGGACCAGGAATGGCAATTAGTCGTTCGATCCACGAGATAAGGCCTACGCTTGAACATTGCAGGTTGGTTTGAGCTTGGGTTTAGCAGGTCTTTCAGGAATTGCAGCCCGCTCCCACAGGGATGTGTGTTCACCATTGACTATCAGAAGGAGCTTTTTTCATGACTCAGCTGCGCCGCGTCGCGATTATCGGTGGTAACCGTATTCCTTTTGCCCGGTCCAACGGGCCGTACGCCACTGCCAGTAACCAGGCGATGTTCACCGCAGCGCTGGAAGGCCTGATCGAGCGCTATAACCTGCACGGTGTGCGCATGGGCGAAGTGGCGGCCGGGGCGTTGCTCAAGTATTTGCGCGATTACGGCCTGACCCGCGAATGCGTATTGGGCTCGCGGTTGTCACCGACGACGCCGGCCTACGACATCCAGCAGGCCTGCGGTACGGGGCTGGAGGCGACGTTGCTGGTGGCGAACAAAATCGCCCTGGGTCAGATTGAATGCGGCATTGCCGGCGGCGTCGATACGGCCTCCGACGTGCCGATCGGCGTCAACGAAAACCTGCGCAAGATCCTCTTGCAAGCCAACCGCGCCAAAAGCACCGCCGACAAACTGAAAATCTTCCTGCAACTGCGTCCCCGACACCTGATCCCGGACTTTCCAAGCATCGGCGAGCCGCGTACCGGCCGGTCGATGGGCGAACACTGTGAGTTAATGGCCCAGACCTGGGGCATCCCGCGTGACGAGCAGGATCGGCTGACCCTCGAAAGCCATCAGAAACTCGCGGCGTCCTACGCCGAAGGCTGGCACAACGATCTGATGACGCCGTTCCTCGGCCTGACCCGGGACAACAACCTGCGCCCGGAGCTGACCCTGGAAAAACTCGCCTCACTGAAACCGGCCTTCGAGAAAAGTGCCAAGGGCACCCTGACCGCGGGCAACTCCACGCCACTCACCGATGGCGCGTCGGTGGTGCTGCTGGGCAGTGAGGAATGGGCGAAGGAGCGCGGCTTGCCGGTGCTTGCCTATTGGCGCGATGGCGAGGCGGCGGCGGTGGATTTCGTCAAGGGTGCCGAGGGGCTGCTGATGGCGCCGGTGTATGCAGTGCCGCGTTTACTGGCGCGCAATGGCCTGACCTTGCAGGACTTCGATTACTACGAAATCCATGAGGCGTTCGCCGCGCAGGTGTTGTGCACATTGAAGGCCTGGGAAGATCCGGAGTACTGCAAAACCCGCCTCGGCCTTGACGCGCCGTTGGGTTCCATCGACCGCAGCCGCCTCAACGTCAAAGGCAGTTCATTGGCCGTCGGGCATCCGTTTGCCGCCACCGGTGCGCGCATCGTCGCCAACCTGGCGAAGCTGCTGGATGCGGCGGGCAAGGGCCGAGGGTTGATCTCGATCTGCGCCGCCGGCGGTCAGGGCGTGACGGCGATTATCGAGCGCTGATTATTGAGGGCTAAGCACTGCCGCGTTTTGCTGCGCGGCCAGTTGTCGGTTGCGGTTGGCGTAACCCTCGGCCATCACCGAGCACACGATCAGCTGCAACGGGTGGTAGATCATGATCGGCAGCAGGATCAACCCAAGGCCAGGGTTGGCGCCGAAGATCAACGCCGCCATCGGCGCCCCGGCCGCCAGGGATTTTTTGCTGGCGCAGAACACCGCGGCAATCTCATCGGCGGGGCTGAATTTCAGCGCACGGGCGGTGCGGGTGGTCATCCACAGAATGACCGCCAGCAGAATCGCGCTGCCAATCAACGCCGTGAGAATCACACTGTTGCCCTGTTGCTGCCACATCCCCGAGACCATCGAGTTGCAGAACGCCGAGTACACCAGCAGCAGGATCACCAGTTTGTCGGCGATGTTGGTGTAGCGCTTGTATCGGGCGAAAATTTTTCCTAGCAACGGCCGCAACAATTGCCCAAGCACCAGCGGCAACAACAGCATCGCGCACAGATCGAGCAGGGTTGAACCCAGGTCGATGCCGCCTGCGCCGCTGCCGACCACGAAACTCACCAGCAACGGTGTCAGGAAAATCCCCAACACGCTGGATAGGCTCGCGTTGAGAATCGCCGCCGGTACGTTGCCGCCCGCGCTGCCGGTGAGGGCCACGGATGAGGAAATGGTCGAGGGCAGGGCACAGAGGTAGAGGAAACCGAGCATCAGCAACGATGGAATGTGTGAGCCCAGCAGTTTGTCGCTCAGCAGCCAGATCAACGGAAACACCGCAAAGGTGAAGACTTGGACCATCACGTGCAGCTTCCAGTTTTTCAGCCCGTGGCGGATCTGCTCACTGGAGAGGTTGACCCCGTGCAGGAAGAACACCAGGAACACGCCGATGTTGATCACCCACTCGGCATGCATCCCGCCGCCGGTGGCGCCGAAGGTTGGGAAGAAATACGCCAGCAGCGTGGCGATCAGCATGCCGCACAAGAACCAGTCGGTGACCACGCGTTTGAGGTGTTTGAAGGCATGCATAATCGTCACCGAATACATTTGTAAGAATTGAAGACTTAGCCTAACGTCGGCCCTATCAGCCGTCTTGCGACATAAGGCCAATCAATGCCGACTAACGGACAACTTACCCTCGAGCGGACCATCCCGGCGCTGACGGTGTTGCCGCGTCCGTTGTATGCGCGGGCGGAAAGCCTGAACGCTGGTTCGTGGACGCCGCCTCATCGTCACGATTGGGTGCAGTTTTCCTACGCCATCAGCGGCGTTCTCGGCGTGCACACCGCCGAGGGCAGTTTCTTTGCGCCGCCGCAGTGGGGCATCTGGATTCCAGCGGATCTCGAGCACCAGGTCGTGACCTCGATGCGTGCCGAAATGCGCAGCCTGTACGTGCGCCGCGAGGACTGCCAATGGGCGGACGGGCGTTGTCGGGTGCTGGAAGTCACGCCATTGGCCCGGGAGCTGATCAAGCGGTTTTGCCTGTTGCCGGTGGAATATCCACAGGGCGACAGTCAGGAGGCGCGATTGGTGGGCGTGCTGCTGGATCAGTTGGCGAGTCTGCCGGAGGTGGGGTTTTCCTTGCCGCTGCCCCGGCATGAACGTCTGCTGGGCTTGTGCAACGAGCTGATCGAAAGCCCCGAGCGCACGGTGACCTTGCAGGAATGGGCCGAGCGTTTGGGCACGTCGGAGAAAACCCTGATGCGCTTGTTTCAGCGCGAGACCGGGCTGAGCTTTCGCGGTTGGCGGCAGCGTATGCGGCTGCTGTCGTCGTTGAGTTTGCTGGAGGAGGGGGACAGCGTGACCAATGCTGCGCTGTCTTGCGGGTATGACTCGACGTCGGCGTTTATTGCGGCGTTCAAGGGGTTATTCGGGTTTACCCCCGGGGAGTTGTTCAAGCAATGATCGTTCCCACGTTCCACGTGGGAATGCAGCCCGGGACGCTCCGCGTCCCTGCCGAAGCGGACGCGGAGCGTCCATTGAGGCATTCCCACGCAGAGCGTGGGAACGATCACGCGCACTCAAGTCCTGAAGCGCCGAACCAACCCGTCCAGCTCATTCGACAACCCTGCCAGGCTCTGAGAGTCCAGCCGCGCCGAGTTTGCCAGCTCCGCCACCAACTGCGCATCGCCATGAATCTGGCTGATATGCCGATTGATGTCCTCGGCCACCTGATGCTGTTCCTCAGCCGCCGTGGCGATTTGAGTGTTCATGTCGCGAATCACATCCACCGACTCACGGATCTGCCCGAAGCTGCTGCGCGCTTCACCGATGCGGGTCACCGATTGCTGAGACACCTCCAGGCTCGCGTGCATCTGCTGCGTCACCTGGCTGGTGCGCTTGGCCAGGTTGCCCAGCAGGCCGTCGATTTCCGCCGTGGAATCGGCAGTGCGTTTGGCCAGGGCGCGAACTTCATCGGCCACCACCGCAAAGCCACGACCCTGTTCACCGGCCCGGGCCGCTTCGATGGCAGCGTTCAGGGCCAGCAGGTTGGTCTGTTCGGCGATGGAACGGATGGTCCCGAGGATCGACTGAATGTCGTTGCTATCGCGCTCAAGCTGTTGCATCGATTGCGCCGACTGTTCGATTTCCTGGCTCAAGCGATCGACACTGCTCACCGCGGCATCAATCTGCTGCTGGCCTTCACGGGCCTGGCGCTGACCGCTGTCGGCCGACTCGGCGGCCTGGCTGCAGGAGCGCGCGACTTCGTTGGCGGTGGCGACCATTTCGTGGAACGCCGTGGACACCATGTCCACCGCTTCACGCTGACGCCCGGCGGCTTCGGCCATGTCGCTGGACACCTGGGTCGAGCTCTGGGAGGTGGCGAGGATCTTGGTCGCGGCGCCGCCGATGCTTTGAATCAGGTTGCGGATCGCCGCCAGAAACTGGTTGAACCAGTTGGCCAGTTGCGCGGTTTCGTCGCTGCCACGGATGGACAAATTCTTGGTCAGGTCGCCTTCACCCTGGGCGATGCCTTCCAGACCGCTGGCCACGCTGCGGATCGGCCGCACGATCAGGCTGGCGAAACTGGCGCCGACGATGGCGAAGAACACCGCCAGTACTGCTGCGATGATCGCGATCAGCCAGGTCAGTTGAGTGGCCGAGCTCATCACGTCGGTCTGCTTGATCAGGCCGATAAAGGTCCAGCCCAGTTGCTCCGACGGCCAGACGTTGGCCATGTAGCGCTCGCCATTGAGCTCAACCTCAACCAGCCCTTTGCCAGCCTTGCCGAGTTGCGCGTAGCCGTCGCCGAGGCTGCTCAGGGCTTTGAAGTTGTGTTCCGGCTGCTTGGGATCGACCAGTATGGTGCCGGTGTTTTCCACCAGCATCAGGTAGCCGGTTTCACCGAGTTTGATCTGTTTGACGATTTCAGTGAGCTGCTTGAGCGTTACGTCGATGCTGACTACGCCGCCATTGGTGCCCAGTTTGTTATCGATGGTGCGCACGGTGCTGACGTAGGTCGCGTCATCCTGAGCCCAGTAATAGGCCTCGGTGCGAAACGGCTTGCCCGGCTTGGCCTGGGCCGCCTTGTACCACGGGCGCTGGCGCGGGTCGTAATTGCTCAGCTTCGCATCGTCCGGCCAGGACACGTAACCGCCCGCCGCAGTCCCGAGAATCGCATAGGCGTAGGCCGGGTGGCTGTTGCCCAAGTCCTGGAGAAGGGCGAAGACCTTTTTGTCCATCTCTCCTTGGGGAATGCTCTCGGCGTTGGCGCTCATGTAGGTCTTGAGGCTGTCGTCGGAGTTCTTGATCAGCGGCTGGGTCGCCAGGTACTCAACGTTCTGGCTGATGCCATCAAAGAACAGTTGCATGGCATTGCTGACCTGACGAATCTCGCGGCCACTGCCGTCGACAAAATTGTCCTTGGCATCGCTGCGCAAGTTCAGCACAACGAGGGTGGCGACCAGCACCACGGGCAAGCAGGCGATGATTGCAAACGCCCAGGTCAGCTTCTGTTTGATGTTCATCCGCGCTCCAGTTTTTCTTGTAGGCCCACGCAGTACTGATGACTCGCGGATTATTGGCAGCCGAAAACGTTTGATATGCCCCGATCCTTGAGCGCGCCTTCTTGATTGTTGTCGGGGCGTTTGTCAGACAATTCCTTTTCTCTCTAATGAATTCGGCCGGGGAACCGGGAAATTGAGGTCTGTTGAGAAAAATCCTGCGAAGGGCAGGGATCGAGGTTAGATTCTGTCGCAATTGCCCTTGTATCCCTTCGTCAACAAGTGATGCAGGCTCAGTTATGATCCTGGGCGGTCGATGAGTTTTGCCTGATTAATCCGGCACATTGTGTGCTTCTTGATGTTCATGGGGACGTTCATAGGTCGGCAACCCCTCCCCCGAATGAGAGGATTGCCGTATAACGAATGACTTTCGCGTGTTTGGTAATAAAGGACCCACAATAAAAGCTGATGAAGACTCCAAAACGCATTGAACCCCTGATCGAGGACGGTCTGGTCGACGAGGTGCTGCGCCCACTCATGAGTGGTAAAGAAGCAGCTGTTTATGTGGTGCGCTGCGGCAACGAGCTGCGTTGTGCCAAGGTCTACAAGGAGGCGAACAAACGTAGTTTTCGTCAGGCGGCCGAGTATCAGGAAGGCCGCAAGGTGCGCAATAGCCGGCAGGCTCGCGCGATGGCCAAGGGCTCCAAGTTTGGTCGCAAGGAAACCGAAGACGCCTGGCAGAACGCTGAAGTGGCGGCGCTGTTCCGCCTGGCCAGTGCCGGTGTGCGGGTGCCCAAGCCGTATGACTTCCTCGAAGGCGTGCTGCTGATGGAGCTGGTGGCCGACGAGTACGGCGATGCCGCACCGCGCCTGAACGATGTGGTGCTGGAGCCGGACCAGGCACGCGAATATCACGCTTACCTGATTTCGCAAATCGTGCTGATGCTGTGTACCGGTCTGGTGCACGGTGACCTGTCCGAGTTCAACGTGCTGCTGACACCGACCGGCCCGGTCATCATCGACCTGCCGCAAGCGGTGGATGCGGCGGGCAACAACCACGCGTTCAGCATGCTGGAGCGGGACGTGGGCAACATGGCGTCGTACTTCGGTCGCTTTGCACCGGAGTTGAAACGCACCAAGTACGCCAAGGAAATGTGGGCATTGTACGAAGCCGGCACCTTGCACCCGGCCAGCGTGTTGACTGGCGAGTTCGACGAGCCGGAAGAGCTGGCGGACGTTGGCGGGATCATGCGTGAGATCGAGGCGGCCCGTCTCGATGAAGAGCGTCGCCAAGCGGTTCGGGCGGCGGACGATGCGCCACCGAGCAAGACCGAAGAACCGCCTCCACCGTGGATGCAGTGATCGGTTGACCCAAAACCCGGCTTCGGCCGGGTTTTTTGTGATCTCCCTGATCCCCTTGTAGGGGGCCAGGAACACTTCGCACATTCAAGGATTGATTGTGAACACCCCATCCACCCGCAATGCCCAACTGATCGTCGCCGCCCGGCTGATTTCGGATTTCGGCGCTTTCCTCAACATGGTCGCCCTGGCTACCTACGTCTACCTGCTCAGTAATAGCGCCATGAGCGTCGGCATCTTCCTCGCCAGCCGTGTCGCCGGGGGAATCCTGGCCAGCCTGATCGGCACCCGGTTCTATCGCCGCTGGGCCGGGCGCCTGCCGCTGATTGCCTTCGATCTGCTGCGTGCCGGTTTGCTGGGTCTGCTGCTGGTGCTGCCGGTCAGCCAACAAGCGTTGCTATTACCGCTGATCGCGTTTGGCCTGGGGTTTGGTAATTCGATGTTCGCCATCGGCCTCAACAGCCAATTGCCGCACCTGATCGAAGAAGCGCAATTACTCAAGACCAACGCCTGGATAACCTCAGCGTCGTCTGCGGCGATGGTCAGCGGGAGTCTGGTGGCTGGGTTGTTGGTGGCGGGTTTTGGCTTTGAAACGGTATTTGCGTTGAACGTGGTCACGTACCTGCTGGCGGCGCTGCTGATTGTGCCACTGCGGTTTTGCGGACCGGCCCCCAGCTGTGATGAACCTCTTCACAAACAGGGCGAATGGCAGGCCTTGCGCCAGGGTTTGCGCACGGCGCCGGTACTGGCGGCGATGTTGGTCGTCGCCATGGCCGACACCTTGGGCAGCGCCGCGCACAACGTCGGTCTTCCCATTATTTCAAAACTGCTCACACCCGAGTCGGCCAGCACCACCCTGGGCCTGATGCTGGCGGTGTGGGCCTGCGGCAAGTTCATCGGTGCGCGAATCGCCAGTCGCCTGAAAGGCACGGACAACGCGCACCTTGAGCGGCGATTTTTCTTTGGCGTGTTGCTGATGTCCTGCGGCTTCATCCTGACGTTTCAGCAGCAGACCCTGTACGGTTTGCTGCTGTTTTCGTTGCCCGCCGGGATAGGCGACGGGTTCTCGGAGGTTGGCCTGATGTCGCGCCTGCAACGTGAACCGGACAGCCTGCGCCTGCCGATTTTCAGTTTTCTGACGCTGCTGCAAATGACCGGGTTCGGCGTCGGCATGTTGATCGCCGCGCCGTTCTATTCCTGGTGGACACCCGGCGCGGTGGTGCTGTTGTTCCACGGCATTCCCCTCACCCTGTTGCTGGTGGTGAAGGGGCTGGCGCTCAAGAGTGAGCGGGTTCGACGCAGCAGCCCCCCGACGCCAGCTCCTTGAGGATCGGGCAGTCCGGGCGGTGGTCGCCGTGGCAGTGTTCAACAAGGTCTTGCAGGGTGTCGCGCAACTGACCAAGTTCGCGAATCTTCTGGTTCAGCTCGTCGATGTGCTGACGGGCCAAGGCCTTTACATCGGCACTGGCGCGTTGGCGATCCTGCCAGAGGGTCAGCAGTTTGCCGACCTCTTCCAGTGAAAAGCCCAGATCCCGAGAGCGCTTGATGAACGCCAGGGTGTGCAGGTCGTCGTCGCCATAGACCCGGTAGCCACTGTCGGTGCGATGGGCCGCCTTGAGCAGGCCGATGGATTCGTAATAACGGATCATCTTCGCGCTCAGACCGCTCTGCCGGGCCGCTTGGCCAATATTCATCGGTTGTCCTCCAGGTCTTTGGGCTTCCAGGTTTTCAACAGTAACGCATTGCTGACCACGCTGACGCTCGACAGCGCCATGGCCGCGCCGGCCAGCACCGGGTTGAGGAAGCCGAATGCCGCCAGTGGCAGGCCGATCAGGTTATAGACGAAGGCCCAGAACAGGTTCTGGCGAATCTTCGCGTAGGTCTTGCGGCTGATCTCCAGCGCCGCTGGCACCAGCCGTGGATCACCGCGCATCAGGGTGATCCCGGCAGCGTGCATGGCGACGTCGGTGCCGCCGCCCATGGCGATGCCGATGTCAGCAGCGGCCAGGGCCGGGGCGTCGTTGATGCCGTCGCCGACCATCGCCACCACGTCGGTTTTTTTCAGGGCGGCGACGGTGGCGGCTTTGTCCGCTGGCAGTACTTCGGCGTGAACATCCTTGATGCCCAGCGCTTGGGCGACGACTTTGGCGCTGCCGCGGTTATCGCCGGTCAGCAGGTGGCTGCTGATGTCGCGTGCGCTTAAGCGTTGCACCGCTTGCAGGGCACCGGGTTTGAGCGTGTCACCGAAAGCGAACAGGCCCAGCACCCGAGGTTCGGGGCTTTGTTCAATCAGCCAGGACAGGGTCCGGCCTTCGGTTTCCCAGGCGGTTGCGGAGTCGGCCAATGGCTCGGCATTCAAGCCACTTTCTTCCAGCAAACGCCGATTGCCCAAAGCCAATCGCCGACCGTCGAGGCTGCCGGCAATGCCGCGCCCGGTCAGCGATTGACTGTCGCTGACATCGGCCACGGTCAAGCCGCGTTCGGCACAGGCATCCAGCACAGCCTTGGCCAGCGGGTGCTCACTGCCGCGTTGCAGCGCACCGGCCATTTGCAGCAAGGTCGCTTCGTCACCCTCGATGGCACTCAAATGCGCGATGCGCGGAGTGCCCGAGGTCAGTGTGCCCGTCTTGTCGAACACCACGGCGCTGACTTCGTGGGCGCGCTCCAGGGCTTCGGCATCCTTGATCAGAATCCCATGGTGCGCCGCCACGCCGGTGCCTGCCATGATTGCGGTCGGTGTGGCCAACCCGAGCGCACAAGGACAGGCGATTACCAACACTGCGACGGCGTTGATCAAGGCGGTTTCCAGCGGCGCACCGTACAGCCACCAACCAACCAGGGTTGCCAGCGCAATCAGCAGCACCACGGGCACGAACACCTGGCTGACTTTATCCACCAGTTTCTGGATCGGCGCTTTCGCCGCCTGCGCGTCTTCGACCAGGCGGATGATTCGCGCCAGCACGGTTTCTGCGCCGAGCGCCAAAGTCCGCACCAGCAACCGACCTTCGCCATTGATCGCACCGCCGGTGACCTTGTCGCCCGGTTGTTTAGGCACCGGCAGGCTTTCGCCGCTGATCAACGCTTCATCGGCGTGGCTCTGGCCTTCCACCACTTCGCCATCCACCGGAAAGCGCTCGCCGGGTTTGACCAGAACCAGATCGTTGAGGCGCAAAGCGCTGATCGCAACCTCCTGCTCGCGGCCGTCGATCACTTGAATGGCTCGCTCCGGGCGTAGCGCTTCGAGGGCGCGGATGGCGCTGGCGGTCTGGCGCTTGGCGCGGCTTTCCAGGTATTTACCCAGCAATACCAAGGCAATCACCACCGCCGAGGCTTCGAAATACAGGTGCGGCAGGCGGCCGACGGCAGTGGCCCACTCGTAAACGCTCAAGCCGTAGCCGGCGCTGGTACCCAGAGCCACCAGCAAATCCATGTTGCCGGCACCGGCGCGCACGGCTTTCCACGCAGCGACATAGAAACGGGCGCCGAAGACGAATTGCACCGGCGTTGCCAACGCGAACTGCACCCACGCCGGGAGCATCCAGTGCACACCGAAAGGTTGCAGCAGCATTGGCAGCACCAGCGGCAAGGCGAGGGCGATGGCCGCCAGCAAGGCCCAGCGTTCACGGTTCAGGCGTTGTTGCTGATTGTCGGTTTGCGGGTGTTCGACTTCCCAGACGCGGGCGGAATAACCGGCCCTGGTCACGGCGCCGATCAAGGTTTGCGGATCGACCTGGCCAAGCAGTTCGAGGTGCGCCCGTTCGTTGGCCAGGTTGACGCTGACACTCTTCACCCCCGGCACCTTGGTCAATGCCCGTTCGACGCGGCCGACGCAAGACGCACAGGTCATGCCGTCGATGCTCAATTCGAGGGTCTGCTGCGGCACGCTGTAACCGGCCTGCCGCACGGCGTCCATCAAGGCTGGCAAGCTGTCATTGGGCGCTTGCACCCGAGCCTGTTCGGTGGCCAGGTTGACGCTGACGGCCGTGGCGCCGATGACTTTGCTCAAGGCACGCTCGACACGCCCGGCACAACTGGCGCAGGTCATGCCAGCAATCGGCAGATCGAAAGTGGTGGATTCGGACATCGGTCACGCTCCCTGTAGAAATTGCCTACAGGATCAACCTTGCCATGCTGGCAAGGTCAAGTGCCATGTCTCAGATCAAAAGATCGCAGACGACTCAGTATTCCAAAGCCGCAGGCTTGAGGTACATCCCTTCCTGCGTCATCGCAATCCGGAACTTCAACACATCCCCAGCCTTGAGTGTGATGTCCTGCGACCCCGGCGCGAGCATGCCCGGGTTGCACCCCGGCGCCTGGCCCGGCAGCAGTTTGAGGCGCAGGGACACATTGCCCGGCGGCAGGTTGAACGAGGTGCTCTGTTCCTGGAACAGCCGCCCGGCCAACTGATCCTGGATGTACACGCCGATCTCGCAGGAAGTCGACACTTCCAGGCGCTCGCGGGAAATGATCAGCACGCCGTAGTCCTCCCCGGCGGCTTGAACCGAAGGTGTCGCGGCAAAGAGGCTGAGGAAGCCAAACAGGCTGAGAGCTGACCAGCGCATGGCTGAATCTCCTGATGTCGAGTCATTGATGGGCGCAGCTTGGCCGAGCGCGACGCCGATTGCCAGCCCGGCAGCTTGTTTCAGAACTTGACCTTGCCATGGTGGCAAGCTCGAGACTGCGCGCAACCCTCATGTAAGGACTTCATTAAAGGAGATGTCCCATGCAAGTGTTCAACGTTGAAGGTATGTCCTGCGGTCACTGCGTCAAGGCCATTACTGAGGCGCTGCAAGCCAAGGATCCGGCAGCCAGCGTGCGCATCGATCTGGCGGCAAAAGAAGTCGGCGTAGAAAGTGCGCTGACAGCCGATCAGGTGATCGCCGCCATCACTGAAGAGGGTTACGGGGTTAAACAGGCCTGAGCTATTTTTAATAGTTAGCGACCTAACGGAATGTTCAAGGCGTCCACGCCCGGCTAGACTGTCAGCCTGCCGATCCATGGCTAACCTGTCTGCCCAACCTGGACGCCTGATGAACCTGCGCACAATCCTGATTCTCGGCGCCTTGAGCGCTTTCGGTCCGCTGGCGATCGATTTCTACCTGCCGGCCTTCCCGGCGATGGCGCTCGCTTTCGGTACCGACGAAAAACACGTTCAACTGACCCTGGCGGCCTATTTTCTTGGGCTTTCCATCGGCCAACTGGCGTACGGCCCGGTGGCGGATCGCTTTGGGCGACGGATTCCCTTGCTGACCGGTGTCGGCCTGTTCACCGTGGCCTCATTGGCTTGTGCTTATGCGCCGACTCTTGAGTGGCTGATCGGCGCACGCTTCGTCCAGGCGCTGGGCGGTTGCGCGGGCATGGTGATCGCCCGGGCGGTGGTCAGCGATAAATGCGATGCGGTGGGTTCGGCGAAGGTCTTTTCGCAGTTGATGCTGGTGATGGGCCTGGCGCCGATTCTTGCGCCGATGCTGGGCGGGTTGTTGGTCAACACGTCGGGTTGGCAGTCGATCTTTCTCGCGCTGACCGGTTTCAGTGCATTGGCCGGGTTGGCGGTGGCCCTCGGGCTGCCGGAAAGTCTGCCGGCCCATGTGCCGCGCCAACCGTTGTCAGGCGCGCTGCGCCAGTACGGTCGGTTGCTGGCGGACCCGATATTCGTCGGTCACGCCCTGACCGGTGGTGTCGCCATCGCCGGGATGTTTGCCTACATCGCGGGCTCGCCATTCGTCTTCATCAAACTTTATGGCGTGCCGGCCGAGCATTTCGGCTGGCTGTTCGGGATTAACGCGGCGGGGTTCATTCTGGTGGCCCAGGTCAATGCCCGTTTGTTGGCAAAGCGCGGTCCGGCCTTTTTGCTGGCGCGTACCGTCTGGCTCTACCTGGCGGGCGGTCTGGCCCTGTTGGCGGTCAGCTCGCTGCACACTGCGCACTTGTGGCCGTTGCTGATTCCGCTTTTTGTCTGCATCGCCAGCCTGGGTTGTATCGTGCCCAACGCCTCGGCCTGTGCGATGAGCGGGCAGGGCGCACGGGCGGGCAGTGCCTCGGCGATGCTCGGCTGCCTGCAATTCAGCGTTGCCGCCGGGGCCGCAGCGCTGGTGGGTGTTTTGCACGATGGCAGTGCCATGCCGATGGCCATGGTCATCAGCCTGTGCGCAATAGTGGTGGTGAGCGTGGCGATGCTCACCCGGCGTTTGCAGAATGCCCGGGCGTTGGAGCAAGCCCAGGTTTGAGGACGGACTCAGCCGGCAGCGCGTTGCTGACGACCGGGAATCTGATGGGGCGCGTACAAGCGCGCCTCAAGGGTTTTAGTGAAGGCCAGGGCTTCGGCTTCACTGCGGAACGTCACAGCGTGTTGATCCAGGCGAACCTGCCAGCGGGATGTTGCCAATTCTTTTATCAGGATCTTCATTGCTGAGTTCCTCTTGTGAAAGACGTCTCGCAAAAGACATCACGTAAAAGATTATTCGCAGAGTTTTCGATTGTAGACCTGAATACGATCGCAATTGTGACAACGATCAACTCTCTGACTGACGGCAAAAAGATCGCTGGCGCAGCGATCTTTTGATCTTCGGGTCAGAATCCTTCAAGCACAATCTTGCCCTTGGACTTGCCGCTTTCCAGCAGTTCATGGGCGCGACGCAGGTTGGTGGCGTTGATGGTTCCGAAGTGCTCACCGACCGTGGTTTTCAGTGTCCCGGCATCGATCAGCCCGGCGACGCGGTTGAGCAGTTTGTGCTGCTCGATCATGTCGGCGGTTTCGAACAGCGAGCGGGTGTACATGAACTCCCAGTGCAGCGACAGGCTCTTGCGCTTGAGCTTGGTCACGTCCAGCGCCTTCGGATCATCGATCAGCGCCAGTTTGCCTTGCGGCGCCAACGCCTCCACCAATTGATCCAGGTGTTGGTCAGTCTGGGTCAGGCTGGCGACGTGGGTGACATGTTCGAACCCGGCACGTTTGAGTTCTTCGCTCAGCGGCTGACTATGATCGATCACTTGATCGGCACCCAGATCACGCACCCAACTCTGGGTTTGTGCACGGGACGCGGTGCCGATGACTTTCAACCCGGTGAGCTGGCTGGCCAATTGCGTGAGGATTGAACCAACGCCCCCGGCGGCGCCGACGATCAGCAGGCTCTGACCCTCATCGGTTTTGCCTTCGCGTATTTGCAGGCGTTCGAACAACAGTTCCCACGCGGTGATGGCGGTCAGCGGCAGGGCGGCGGCTTCGGCGAAACCAAGGGTCTTCGGCATATGGCCGACGATGCGCTCATCCACCACATGCAGCTCGCTGTTGCCGCCGGCACGGACGATGGAGCCGGCGTAGAACACTTTGTCGCCGGCCTTGAACAAGGTCACTTCGCTGCCAACCGCCTTGACCACTCCCGCCACGTCCCAGCCCAGCACTTTGGCCGCGCCACTTTCAGGCTGCACGTTCTGGCGAATCTTGGTGTCCACCGGGTTGACCGAAATGGCTTTGACCTCCACCAACAGGTCGCGCGGGCCGGCGACCGGTTCTGGCAGTTCGATATCTTGCAGGGATTTTTCGTCGCTGATCGGCAGGGAGGCGTAGTAGGCAATGGCTTTCATAGTGGGGTCCTGGGAGAGGGATGATTTCGATGGCACAGATGATTGGTTATTTCTCTGCAAGATAAAACCCGCTAAAAGAGCAGTCTCTTTCAATATTTTTTTGATAATCGGGGCTGAAGATGTTGCGTTTCGATGACTTGCAGTTGTTCGTTCGGGCGGCGGACCTGGGCAGTCTGTCGGCGGCGGCACGGGTGATGGATATGTCGGCGGCGGTGGCCAGCGCGGCGTTGAAGCGCATCGAACAACAACTTGGCGCACGCTTGCTCACCCGTTCTACCCGCAGCCTGCGCCTGACGGCCGAAGGCGAGGGCTTTCTGGAATACGCCCGGGCTGCCTTGAGCAACCTCGATGAAGGCCGCCGCTTGCTGGCCAGTGGGCAGGATCAGGTCAGCGGGATTTTGCAGTTGTCCGCGCCTTCGGATTTCGGTCGCAACCTGCTGTTGCCATGGCTCGACGAGTTTCAGCGCGAGCATCCAAAACTCACCGTGCGGTTGCTGCTGGGCGACCGCATCGCCGACCTGTTCCGCCAACCGGTGGACATCGCCCTGCGTTACGGCGAGCCGGAAGACTCGAGCCTGGTGGCGTTGCCTATCGCGCCGCAGAACCGCCGCGTGCTGTGTGCTGCGCCGAGCTATCTGGCCCGACATGGCGAACCACGGCATCTGGAGCAATTGGCTCAGCACAATTGCCTGCTGTTTATGCTCGGTAGCCGGGTCCACGATCACTGGAGTTTTCACGACGGCAAACGCGAGGTGAGCCTGACAGTCAGCGGCGATCGCTTCAGTGACGATGCCGATGTGGTTCGGCTGTGGGCCGTGGCGGGAGCGGGGATTGCGTATAAGTCCTGGCTCGACGTCGCCGCCGATGTGCTCGCCGGTCGCTTGAAAGTGCTGATGCCTGAACTGCTCTGTGAGCGTGCACCGCTGAATTTACTGTGCGCCCATCGCGCACAATTGAGTAAGCCGGTGAACCTTTTGCGGGAAATGCTTGCCAGCCGATGCGCTCGGATAAGCAGTCAATTTCCGACGATATCGGGTGTCGATCATTAGTCGCAGGCAAATAGCGAAATTTCTGTCAGGAACTATCACCACCAATGGATTCCCGAGGGCAGGAACCGGCGGTTAACCCGCTTATACTAGCGCCCGCCTCATGTACGCACCGTCGATCTCGCAATGGCGAGTCCACGTTCGAGTCGGTCAGACCCTACGGTCATCACCGGACCTTCGCTGCACCCGCGAAGCAATGGCTTGGGTGAGTGGGTGGCTTTGCCCGGCTTATGGCGGTTTTCGCGTCTTGGCCGAAGACACATTACTGGTCAAGATGTCTCTGAGCAGTAGACGAAACGATTCAACAGGGAGTGAATACATGGAACATGCACCTTGCATCAGCCAGATCGCCACGTTGCTGGCTGACCCAAAGCGCAGCGCAATGATGTGGGCCTTGATGGACGGCGCGGCGCGGCATACCGAGGAGCTGGCGTTGCTGGCGGGCCTGTCGCCGTCTTCGGCCAGTGCGCATTTGGGGCGCTTGTCCACCGGCGGTCTGTTGAAAGTCGAAACCCGTGGGCGCAAACGGTTTTTCCGGCTTGCCGCGCCCGAAGTCGGCGCCGCGATAGAAGCCCTGGCCAGTGCTACCCTGGCCAGCGCGCCTCAGGATATTCCAGAGGTGTTCAAACGCCCGAGCCCTATCGCCAAACCTCAGGCGGCGCCTTCGTCACTGCTGCGGGCCCGACTCTGCGACGACCATCTGGGAGGCACCCTGGCCGCCGATCTTTACCAGCGTCTGCTGGATGCCGGCTGGATCGAGCAGCTCGATCAGCGGGTCATGATCACTCACAAGGGTTCCACGCAATTGGCAGCACGCGGTGTGTTCATCCAGGCGCTGGCCCATCGCAACGGCAGAGTCGCCTGCGCGTGCCCGGACTGGAGCGAAAGACGCCCGCACATGGGTGGTTCTTTGGGGGCAGCCTTGTTGCAACTGTTCATGCAGTCCGGCTGGTTGAGCCTGCCCAGCGATTCTCGAGCCTTGCAGATCACGGCCACGGGGCAACGTGAAATCCATCGTTTCGCCAAGGAAACCGAGCTGGAAATGGCGCTTTAGAGCCATTGTGGGAGCGACGTCCGGGATCCTGGGCTTCAGGCGTCGTTCAGAGCTGTGGGCAGGTCGCATCCAGCAATAACCCCCAGCGACTATCGCGCACACTCAATCCGGGGACTTTCGGATTGGGGGAATGTGGCATGGAAACACGAAGCTTCAGCGCGGCAGAACGACTGGAACGGCTACCCATCAGTGGTTATCACCGCATCATTTTCATCATCATTGCCTTGGCGTTTTTCTTCGACTCCATGGACCTGGCGATGATGACCTTCCTGCTCGGCTCGATCAAAACCGAGTTCGGCCTGAGCACGGCGCAGGCCGGGTTGCTGGCCAGTTCGAGTTTCTTCGGCATGGTGGTGGGCGCCTCGCTGTCCGGCATGCTGGCCGACCGCTTCGGGCGCAAACCGGTGTTCCAGTGGAGCATTGTGTTGTGGGGTATCGCCAGCTATCTGTGCTCCACGGCGCAGAACGTCGAAACGCTGACGTTGTTCCGAATCCTCTTGGGGATCGGTATGGGTATGGAGTTTCCGATTGCGCAGTCGATGCTGTCGGAGCTGATTCCGGCCAAGCGGCGTGGGCGATACATCGCGTTGATGGACGGTTTTTGGCCGCTCGGTTTTGTGGCGGCCGGGGTGCTGTCGTACTTCCTGTTGCCGGTGATTGGCTGGCGCGACATCTTTCTGGTGTTGGCGGTGCCGGCGGTGTTCGTCCTGGCGATTCGTTTTTTCATTCCCGAGTCGCCGCGCTGGCTGGAGCAGGCCGGGCATCATGATGTGGCGGACACGGTTTTGCGCCGCATCGAAGAACGGGTTCGGGCTTCATTGGGCCGTTCGGATCTGCCTGAGCCGATTCGCCTGCCGCGGGTGGCGAGTCAACCGGGCAACTTCTTCTCTGCGCTGCGGGAAATCTGGTCGGCACAGTATCGCCAGCGCACGATGATGATCTGGAGCGTGTGGTTCTTCGCCTTGCTGGGTTTCTATGGCCTGACATCCTGGCTCAGTGCGCTGCTGCAACAGTCGGGCTTCGCCGTGACCCAGTCGGTGTATTACACGGTGCTGATTTCCCTCGGCGGGATTCCCGGTTTCCTCATGGCCGCCTGGCTGGTGGAGCGTTGGGGGCGTAAACCGGTGTGCGTCGTGACCATGCTCGGCGGCGGGGTGATGGCGTTTCTTTATGGCCAGAGCGCGGTGTTCGGCGGCAACGTCAGCCTGTTGATCGCCTCGGGACTGCTGATGCAGTTCTTCCTGTTCGGCATGTGGGCGGTGCTCTACACCTACACCCCGGAGTTGTACCCGACATCGGCACGGGCCACGGGCTCGGGGTTCGCTTCGGCCATCGGCCGCGTCGGTTCGCTGCTCGGGCCATTGGTGACCGGGCTGGTGTTCCCAATGACGGGGCAGGGCGGGGTGTTTGCGCTGGGGGCGATGTGTTTTGCGATTGCGGCGGGGGTGGTGTGGATCTTCGGGATGGAGACCCGGGGCAAGACATTGGAAGAATTGAGCGAGCCGGTGCCAGTAGACTAGACACCGAGTTATCGTTCTTCGCGGGCAAGCCTCGCTCCTACAAGGTCCAAGGAAAACCCGTAGGAGCGAGGCTTGCCCGCGAAGGCTGACTTAAGGTTTGACCAATCTGGCATCCAGGCTGTTCTGCGCCAAACGCTTGGCCTGATCCTGGGTCATGCCCAGATCGGTGTACAGCGCGTGGAAGTTCTCGGTGACATAGCCGCCGAAGTACGCCGGGTCATCGGAGTTCACCGTAACCTTCACACCGCGCTCAAGCATCTCGAGAATGTTGTGCTGGGACATGTGATCGAACACGCAGAGCTTGGTGTTCGACAACGGACACACTGTCAGCGGGATCTGCTCGTCGATGATCCGCTGCATCAAGCGCTCGTCTTCGATGGCGCGCACGCCATGGTCGATGCGCTGGATTTTCAGCAGGTCGAGGGCTTCCCAGATGTACTCGGGCGGGCCTTCTTCACCGGCGTGGGCCACGGTCAGGAAGCCTTCGTGGCGGGCACGGTCAAACACGCGCTGGAACTTGCTCGGCGGGTGGCCCATCTCCGAACTGTCCAGGCCCACGGCGACAAACGCATCACGGAACGGCAGCGCCTGGTCGAGGGTTTTCTGCGCTTCGTCTTCGCTCAAGTGGCGCAGGAAGCTAAGGATCAAACCGCTGGTGATTCCCAGTTGCTGTTCGCCATCTTTCAATGCGGCGGCGATGCCGTTGAGCACCACTTCGAACGGGATGCCACGGTCGGTGTGGGTTTGCGGGTCGAAGAACGGTTCGGTGTGAATCACGTTCTGTTCTTTGCAGCGCAACAGGTAGGCCCAGGTCAGGTCGTAGAAATCCTGGGAGGTGCGCAATACATCGGCGCCCTGGTAATACAGGTCGAGAAATTCTTGCAGGTTATTGAAGGCGTAGGCCTTGCGCAGGGTGTCGACGTCGCTCCACGGCAGGGCGATCTTGTTGCGTTCGGCCAGGGCGAACAGCAGCTCAGGCTCCAGCGAACCTTCCAGGTGCAAGTGCAATTCTGCCTTGGGCAGAGCGTTCAGCCAGTCGTACATTTTTGAAATCTCATCAGGTGCAATGAGGGCATTCTACAGATGCCCGCACAAACTATGAGTAAAACCTGACCAGCCGGTTCATTACATGGCTTCCTGTTCCCGCCGATAGGCGTAGGTGTCGGCGAAGCGCGAGAGCAGGAATTCGGCGCAGGTGGTGGCCGGATACTTCGCCGGATGCTGTTCGTCCTGGCAACCGGGCAGGCATTCGATGGGGGTATCGGGGTGCGGCTCGGCAAAGAACGGCATCGAATACCGATCCACCCCCAGCGGGCTGATCACCCGATGCGGCGTCGACAGGTAACGGTCGTTGCTCCAGCGCGCCATCATGTCGCCGAGGTTGACCACGAACGTGCCCTCAATCGGCGGCGCATCGATCCATTCACCTTTTACGTTGCGCACTTGCAAGCCGCCGGCGGCATCCTGGTAGAGCAGGGTGATGCAGCCGTAATCGGTATGGGCGCCGGCGCCTTGCTGATCGCAGGAGCTGGCCGTATGACGTGGCGGGTAATGAATCATCCGCAGCACGCTGACCGGTTCTTTGAAACGGCTATCGAAGAAGTCACGCTCTATGCCCAATGCCAGGGTCATGGCCCGCAGCAGGATTTGCGCGAGCGCCTGCATGTCGACGTAGTGTTGCTCCATCAGCGATTCCCAGCCTGGCATCGACGGATGACGGTTGGGCCCGCGCAAGGGTTTGTCCGCCAGCACCTCGGGATGATTGGTGGGCAGGTGCAGGCCCATGTCGAAGGTTTCTTTCAGGTCGCTGGGTTTGCCCGGGTCGAGTTGTTCAGTGGCGATGGCGCCATAGCCGCGGTGGTGGCGGGTCTGGGTGATGTCGATCTTGAGTTTTTCGGCGGTGGGCAGGGCAAAGAAGCGTTGGGCATGGTCGAGCACGGCCTCGATGCGCGACGGGGCGATCGGGTGGCCCTTGATATAGAAAAAGCCCCATTCGCGGCAGGCGCGGTCGATGTCTGTGGCGACCGATTGCCAGGCTTGAGCGTCATCGCTGTAGAGCGGGGCGATGTCGATGATCGGGAGTTGGTTCATGAAGTGCTCCAGGCGAGGTTTTATGCTGGGGCCAAAAGATCGCAGCCTCGCTTCGCTCGACAGCTCCTACAGGTGTAAGTCAATCCATGTAGGCGCTGCCGCAGGCTGCGATCTTGGCGGTGTCACGGGTAAAAAATCACTTCGGCATCTCGGCCTTCATGCCTTCCACGTAGTAGTTCATCGACGCCAGTTGCGCATTGGTCGCGCTCACGCCCGCCGGAATTTTCTCCACGCCGGCCTGATCCTTGATCGGCCCGGTGAACGGATGCAGCACACCGCTCTTGATGTCGGCAATGATCTGCTCGGCTTCGGTTTTCACCGCGGCCGGCACCAGGTCGCTGATCGGCAGTTCAACCGTGCCTTCCTGCAAACCGCCCCAGTAATCCTGCGATTTCCATGCATGGTCGAGCACGCTTTGAGTCGCCTGAATGTAGTGCGGGCCCCAGTCGTTGACGATAGACGTCAGCACCGCTTTCGGCCCGAAGTGCGCCATGTCCGATGCATAGCCGACGGCATATACGCCACGCCGTTCTGCCGCCTGGATCGGCGCCGGGCTGTCGGTGTGCTGGAACACCACGTCCACGCCCTGATCGATCAGCGCATTGGCGGCGTCGGCTTCCTTGCCCGGATCGAACCAGGAATTGACCCACACCACTTTGATCTCGGTGCCCGGGTTGTACTTGTTCAGGGCCAGCTGGATGGCGTTGATGTCGCGGATCACTTCTGGAATCGGGAAGGAAGCGACGTAGCCGATTTTCTTGGTCTTGGTCATCTTCGCCGCAAGGAAACCGCCGACGTAGCGGCCCTCATAAGTGCGTGCCAGGTAAGTGCCGAGATTCTTGTCCTGCTTGTAGCCGGTGGCGTGTTCGAAGGTCACCTTGGGAAATTGCTTGGCAACTTTCAGGGTCGGGTTCATGTAGCCGAAAGACGTGGTGAAGATCAGGTCGTACTGGTCCTTGGCCATGTTGCGGATCACCCGCTCGGCATCGGCGCCTTCGGCGACGTTCTCCACGTAGTTGGTGGTGATCTGGTCGCCGAACTTCTCTGCCAGTGCCTTGCGCCCCTGTTCATGCTGATACGTCCAGCCGTGATCACCGATCGGGCCGATATAGACGAAGCCGACTTTCAGCGGGGCGGCAGCACTGGCGGTCAGGCTGGCGCTCAGACCGATGGCTGCGGCGACAGCGCAAAGCAGCTGCTTCAACGGACGTTTGTGCATGAACTGGAACTCCATTTTGTTGTGAGGTGTACCGGGTCAATGCAAATTACTGACCAACAGGACAACAAAATAAAAAGATCGCAGCCTTCGGCAGCTCACGCCCCTGTAGGCGCTGCCGAAGACTGCGATCTTTTGATGTTCAATCATCACCGGAGCCAACCCGGTGCAGAGGCTCCAACTCATGCCATCCGCTGGTGCGGACAGCTCACACAAAACTGTGGGAGCGGGGGAGTGTGTCAGGTGCCGGCGATCAACTGCCGAGCCGCTTGACTGTGATCGGCGATCAACCCTTTCAGATCCAGCCCCTCAACCTGCCCATCGATCACTCGCCACTTGCCGCCGATCATCACCCGGTCTGCCCGGTCCGCGCCGCATAGCAACAGCGCCGACACCGGATCATGGCTGCCGGAGAAGCGCAGTTCATCCAGTTTGAACAGCGCCAGATCCGCTTGCTTGCCCACCGCCAGTTCGCCGATGTCGCTGCGCCCGAGCAACTGCGCCGAACCCTTGGTGGCCCAGCCCAATACGCGTTCCGGGGTGATCTTCTCTGCGCCATAACGCAGGCGCTGGATGTACAGCGCCTGTCGGGTTTCGAGCATCATGTTCGAGGCATCGTTGGACGCTGAGCCGTCCACGCCCAGGCCCAGCAACGCGCCAGCGTCGGTCAACTCGATGGTCGGACAAATCCCTGAAGCCAGGCGCATGTTCGAACTCGGGCAATGGCAAATACCGGTGCCGGCCGCGCCGAGGCGGGCGATTTCGTCGGGGTTGAAATGAATGCCGTGGGCCAGCCAGGTGCGTGGGCCGAGCCAGCCGACGCTGTCCAGATAATCCACGGTACGCAGGCCGAAGCGTTGCAGGCAGAAGTCTTCTTCGTCGAGGGTTTCGGCCAGGTGAGTGTGCAGGCGTACGTCGAGGGTGTTTGCCAGTTCGGCGCTGGCGGACATGATTTGCGGGGTGACTGAAAATGGCGAGCAGGGCGCCAAAGCGATCTGGATTTGCGCGCCGTCACCACGTTCGTGGTACTCGGCAATCAAGCGTTGGCTGTCGGCGAGAATCACTTCGCCTTCCTGGACAGTCTGCTGCGGCGGCAGCCCCCCGTCTTTTTCACCAAGGCTCATTGAACCGCGAGTGAGCATGGCGCGCATGCCCAGTTCGCGGACACTCTCGACCTGCACGTCGATCGCATTTTCCAGGCCTTCAGGAAACAGGTAATGGTGATCGGCCGCGGTGGTGCAGCCGGACAGCAGCAACTCGGCCAACGCGACTTTGGTGGCGAGGGCGAGTTTTTCCGGCGTGAGTCGCGCCCAGACCGGATAGAGGGTTTTCAACCATGGGAATAACGGCTGATTGACCACCGGCGCCCAGGCGCGGGTCAGGGTTTGATAGAAGTGGTGATGGGTGTTGATCAGCCCCGGCAAGATCACATGTTCACGGGCATCAAAGACTTGTCCACAGGGTGCTGACGGTTGCTGGCCGACGCCGAGCACTTCGACGATCAAACCGTCTTGCAGCACCAGACCGCCACGGGCATCGAGCGCGTTGGCCGTGAAAATGGCGAGGGGATTTTTTAACCAGGTACGGGTCGCAGGCATAGTGGCCGGCTCCTCTGAAAGTGGGGTTCAGGGTTGCCAGCTCAGTGTTGCCCTGTCTGCTGATCCAGGGTCGCCGCGGGGGGCGAGGTGCGGAGTTTCGAACAAAACCGTGTTACGGGCAAGCCTCACGCGACCAGACGATGCAAAAACCTGTGGGAGCTGGGCAAGCCAGCTCCCACAGGGAGGTAGTGTTACCAGGGAATGGTTTCACCCCGGTAGTTCACAAAATGATGCCCGCCCTTGCCGGCATACGCATTCACCTGGTCGATCAACCCGCGGGTGCTGGTTTCCACATCGATGTCGGCACCTTCGCCACCCATGTCGGTCTTCACCCAGCCCGGGTGCAGCGACAGCACGGTGAGTTTCTGTTCGCCCAATTGCGTGACGAAGCTGTTGGTCATTGAGTTCAGCGCCGCTTTGCTGGCCTTGTACAGCGCCAGCTCCGGCGCGTCGGGCATGGTCACGCTGCCCAGCACCGAACTCATGAACGCCAGCACGCCACTGCCTTCACGAATCTGCGCGACGAAGCGCTGGGCCAGGTTGATCGGCGCCACGGCGTTGGTGAAGAACAATTGACCGACCTCGGCCAGGGTCGCGCTACCCGGCGTCTGGACTTCCGGCCCCTTGACCCCGGCATTCACGAACAACAGGTCGAACACCTCGCCCTTGAGCTGTTGACTGAGGGCGATGACCGCTTGCTGATCGTCCATGTCGAGTTTTTCGATCCGTACCTTGCCCAACGCCTGCAAGGCTTCGGCACCCTGCGGGTTGCGCACGGTGGCGGTGACTTGCCAGCCGTCGGCCAGCAGGGTTTTCACCAGACCGAGGCCCAAGCCCCGGGAGGCGCCGATGATGAGCGCGGTTTTTGCCGTGGACATGAATGGCTTCCTTGATGTCTCGAGAGGGCTTGACCTTGGAGCATACTCCAGGCTTTAGCCTTGTTGCTCCCTGAATGTATGGAGCAATGCCAATGTGGACTGCAACGCAATATCGTCAGCTGGTGCGTGGCAGCGCATGGTACGACCTGATCGTCACGGCGGCATTTGCCACGCCGTGGAGTTTTGCGGCGTTGCATGGCGTGCTGTTAAACCTGAGTCAGACTTTCAATCTGCCCGGCGAGCTACCGCCGTTCGAGCCGGTGCACATGTTGATGGCCAATCTGTTGGGCTCGATTGTGTGCGTATGGGCCGTGCTGCGGATTCGCGATCCGCAGCAGATGTTTGGGCGATATGACGCGGTGGGGAGGTTTCTGTTTTCGGCCTGGCAGGCTTATGCGCTGGCCCGTGGGGCGAGTTCGCTATTGGTGATTTTCCTGTTCTTTGAACTGATGTGGGGTGTGGCCCAAGCGTTGCCTGTTCGGACGCCTTCGTGGGCCACCACTTAATGCCCCGCCCGCCACGGCTGCCCCAACGACACCGGCGCATACAATCGTGTGCGCACGGCATCCCGGGACAGCAGCACCAACACCACAATGGTCGCGACATACGGCAGCATCGCCAGCAGACTCGACGCAATTGCCAGCCCCAACCCCTGCGCCACCAAATGCAGGATGCTGGCGAGACCGAACAGATACGCTCCAAGCAGCAACCGCCACACTCGCCAACTGGCAAACACCACCAGCGCCAGGGCAATCCAGCCGCGACCGGCGCTCATGTTCTCCGCCCACATCGGCGTATAGGCCAGGGACAAATATGCCCCAGCCAACCCCGCCATCGCCCCGCCAAACAGCACCGCCAGCGTACGCACGCGCAACACCGGCAAGCCCATCGCACTGGCGGCATCCGGGCTTTCGCCGACCGCCTGAATAATCAACCCGACGCGACTTTTCACAATCACCCAGGCCACCAGCGCAAACAGGGCAAACGACAGATACACCAGCAGGTCCTGGGCAAACAGCATCCGCCCGATCAGCGGAATTTCACTCAGATAAGGAATCGCCAACGGCTCGAAACCCGCCAGCGGTTTGCCGACCCACGCAGCGCCAACGAAGGTCGACAGGCCCACGCCGAAGATCGTCAACGCCAACCCTGTCGCCACCTGGTTGGCGTTGAACACCAGCGCCACCAGGGCAAACAGCGACGACAACAGCATCCCGGCGAACATCGCCAGCAACACGCCGAGCCAGAGGTGGCCGCTGTTCAGGGCGACGATAAAACCGATCACCGCCCCAAACAGCATCATGCCTTCCTGCCCAAGATTGAGGACGCCGCTCTTCTCGCAGATCAACTCGCCCAACGCCACCAGCAGCAGCGGTGTGCCACAGCGAACCATGGCATAAAAAATATTGCTCAGCAGATCGATATCCATCACAAGGCTCCTGCTTGTACGGCGGTGGTCGAGGTGCGCCGTACCCAGCGCAGGTTCAAACGTGGTCGGTAGAGAATCAGCACGTCACTGGCCAGCAGGAAAAACAGCATCATCCCCTGGAACAATTGAGTGATGGCTTGCGGCAGGTTCATGCTCATCTGCGCGCTCTCGCCACCGATGTACAGCAGCGCCATCAACAGGCTGGAAAACAGAATGCCGATGGGATTCAGCCGCCCGAGAAACGCCACGGTGATCGCCGCATAGCCATAACCCGGCGAAACCTGCGGCACCAGTTGTCCGATGGGCCCGGTGACTTCGCAAACCCCGGCCAGCCCCGCCAGGCCACCGCTGATCAACAGCGCCAGCCAGATCAGCCGCTTCTCGCGAAAGCCGACAAAACCCGCCGCGCGCTTGTCCAGCCCGAGCACCTTGATCTGGAAACCGACAAAGCTCTTCTGCAACAACACCCACACCGCAACCAGCGCAAGCAAGGCGAAATACACGCCCGCATGAACCCGACCGTCCTCCATCAACAACGGCAAACGACTGGCATCGCCAAACATCGCCGACTCCGGAAAGTTGAACCCGGCCGGGTCCTTCAGCGGCCCGTGGACACAGAACAGCAGCAGGTTCAAAGCGATGTAATTGAGCATGATGCTGGTGAGGATTTCATTGGCGTTGAAGCGTGTACGCAGCCATGCCGTCAGCCCGGCCCACGCGGCACCGGCCAGGGTGCCGGTGAGCAGGATCAACACCAGCGCCCAACGGCTTTGCAGGTCGATGATGTTCACCGCCAATGCACTGCCGGCCAAGGCGCCGAGCAGCAACTGACCTTCGGCGCCGATGTTCCAGATCCGTGCCTGATACGCCACTGCCAGGCCCAATGCACAGAGCAGAATCGGCAACGCTTTGACCAACAGTTCGGAGACGCCATACAGGTCGCTGATCGGTGCAATCAACAGGGTGTGCAAGGTCAGCAATGGGTCGTGGCCCAGCGCAATAAACAACAATGAGCCACAGCCCAGGGTCAACACAGCCGCCAGCAACGGCGAGCACCACAACATCAGGCGCGATTGCTGGCCACGGGGTTCGAGAGAAAGCAGCATGTGAAACTCCGTTAAAGCGTTACGGGTGCAGGTGATTGGGGTGCATCGAACTTGCCGGCCATCCAGCCGCCGACATCGATCAGGCGGGTGTCGACGGTGGCTTGCAGTGTCGACAGCCGGCCGCCGCACAGGGCGCCGAGGCGATCGCTGATCTGGAACAGTTCGTCGAGGTCTTCGGAGATCACCAGGATCGCCGCGCCAGCGTCGCGCAAGGCGATCAGCGCCCGGTGAATGGTTGCGGCGGCGCCGACGTCGACGCCCCAGGTCGGGTGCGCGGCCACCAACAACCTGGGTTGCTGAAGGATTTCCCGGCCGAGGATGAATTTCTGCAAGTTGCCACCAGACAGGCTGCGAGCCGGTGCCTGGGCATCGGGTGTCTTGACCTCGAAGCGGCGGATGATGTCTTCGGCCAGTGCCTCGACTTTGCTGCGCTGGATCAGCCCATTGCTGACCAGCCCCTGTTGAAATGCGGTGAGCAGGGCGTTATCCGCCAGGCTCAGTTCCGGTACTGCGCCATGGCCCAGACGCTCGGCGGGGACGAAGGCCAGGCCGAGTTTGCGTCGTGCATCCGGCCGCAGGTGCGCCACCGGTTGCCCGCCGAAACTGATTTTCGCCCCGTCATTTCCCGGCAGCCGTTCTTCACCGCTAAGCAAGGCCAGCAACTCATCCTGGCCATTGCCGGCGACCCCTGCGACACCGACGATTTCGCCGCTGCGCACCTCGAGATCAATGCCCTTGAGCGAGCAGCCGAACGGGTCCGGGTTGTGCCAGGACAATCCAGTCACGTTCAGAAACGCATCAGCAGCCCTGACCTTCGGATAGTCGGTAATCAACTCGGCGGCTTCACCGACCATCAACTGCGCCAGTTGCCGGTCCGAACACTCGGCCGGCACGCAATGCCCGGCCACTCGTCCACCACGCAACACCGTGGCGCTGTGGCACAACGCGCGCACTTCGCCGAGCTTGTGGCTGATGAACAGAATGCTGCAGCCCTCGGCGGCCAGTCGGCGCAACGTGATGAACAATTCGTCGGCCTCTTGCGGGGTCAGTACCGACGTCGGTTCATCGAGAATCAGCAGGCGGATGTCCTGCATCAGGCAGCGAATGATTTCCACCCGCTGACGCTCGCCGATGGACAGACTGTGGACCAGTCGCTCCGGTTCCAGGGCCATGCCATAGCGTTGGGACACCTCGCGAATTTTCGGTTCAAGCTGCTTCGGCGTACCGGCCGCAGCGCCCATCGCCAAGGCGATGTTCTGCGCCACGCTCAGGGTTTCGAACAGCGAAAAATGCTGGAACACCATACCGATCCCGAGGCCGCGGGCCTGGGCCGGATTGCGCATGCTCACGCGCTGGCCCTGCCAGATCATCTCCCCTGAGTCTGCGTGTGTGACGCCGTAGATGATCTTCATCAGGGTACTTTTGCCCGCACCGTTTTCGCCGAGCAGGGCGTGGATTTCACCGGGCGCAATGCTCAAGTCGATGGCATCGTTGGCCAGGCAACCGGGGTAACGTTTGCTGATTCTGCGCAATTGCAGGCGGGGTGTTTGATCGGGGGGAGGCGCAGGGTTGGACATGACAGGCTCGGGTCGCAAAAAGATATGCCTGTGGATAAAGCAATTTCCTGGCCATTGAGTCAGGAAATCAACAAAAGCCTGTTCGCACAGGCGTTGCGGACGCTGCCTCGACCTATTCCAACTCCTGGAGAGGCACCACTTGAGGGCAAGGTTTTTGATCAGGCTCCGGTTTTGCGCGCGATCAATTGGTCAAAAAACGAGCAATAGGCTGCAGGCATTGTCAGGCATGGGGCTGCGCCAGCCATGAACGGGTTATCCACAGCTTGTTCCACAGTATCTGTGCGCAAGCCGACCGTGTGGGCATAAGCACTGAGGGGCTTTCTTCTAATAGCGATAAACCACTCTAACTGATTGTTTTTACATGGAATAAACGTCGCGGATGGCGAGTTGGACGAAAAATGAGCAAAGCCCGCAAAGCCGCATGACAGAAGGGTTACAGCAGAATGTGCTCAGGTTATCCACAGCCGGGTGCACAGCAGATGTGGGCAAGTGTCGAGAGCAAAGAAAATCGGGGTGCCCCAAAAGATCGCAGCGCCCGCAGGCGCTTAGAGCCGCCGAAGGCTGCGATCTTTTGACCTTCAACGCTGCAACAAAATACGCCCGCGACTTAAGTCCGCCAGCTGCGTTTGCAGCGTACTTATCTGCCCGTCGCCAATCGCCAATTGCAGTTCCACACCATTGGCCGTGAAGATTTCCTCCACCACCAAACCACCCAACTCCGCCACCCGAAGCTTCACCAGCGCCAACTCGCCAAATGCACAGGCACAACTGACCGGCACCCGACTGATCAACTCGACTTTCGGTGCCCCTTGCAGGCATTTGTTGGCACTGCCGCCATACGCTCGGGCGAGGCCGCCGGTGCCCAACTGGATGCCGCCATACCAGCGGATCACCACGACCGCGACCTGATCGCAATCCTGCGCTTCAATCGCCGCAAGGATCGGCCGGCCAGCGGTGCCACCGGGTTCGCCATCGTCGCTGCTGCGGTATTGATCGCCGAGCTTCCAGGCCCAGCAATTGTGCGAGGCGTTCAAATCACTGTGCTGCTCGATGAACGCCTGGGCATCGGCTGCGCTGGTGATCGGCGCGGCGAGGGCGATGAAGCGGCTTTTGCGAATCTCTTCGCGGTATTCGCAAAAACCGCTGAGGGTAAAAGGCATGGGTGTCTTAAATAGCCGGCGTCAGGCCGCAGCCTTTGAGAATGATGCGAATCAGGTTGCTGCCGGCGTCTTCCATGTCTTGCTTGGTCAACTTGGTGCGCCCGGTGACACGGCAGATCTGCGTGGCAAAGTCGGCGTAATGCTGGGTGCTGCCCCACAGCAGGAAAATCAGGTGGACCGGGTCGATCGGGTCCATTTTGCCGGCATCGATCCACGCCTGAAACACCGCGGCCCGCCCCTGAAACCAGGTGCGGTAGTCCTGGTTGAAATGCTCGGTCAGGCAATCGCCGCCGCTGATGACCTCCATCGCGAAGACCCGCGAAGCCTGTGGCTGGCGCCGGGAGAATTCTATTTTTGCGCGAATGTATCGCGTCAATGCTTCTGCCGGATCGTCCTCGACGGTCAAGGTATTGAAGGTGCTGTCCCACAATTCAAGAATGTTACTCAGCACCGCCACATACAAACCGAGTTTGTTGGTGAAGTAGTAATGCAGATTCGCTTTGGGCAACCCGGCTTTCTGCGCAATGGTGTTCATGCTGGTGCCTTTGAACCCGTGACGGGCGAACTCGTCTTCGGCGGCTTTGATGATGGTCTCTTCGTTCTTCTGACGAATGCGGCTGGCGGGTTTGCCGCCGTGGGCTGGGACTTCAAAGGTCATAGGCACTTCCGAACAGGTAGATGGGTGCAACCAGATGCGTTGATAACGCACCCACGGGCCTCAGACAAGTCCTATGGTGATAAAACCTTGGGCACCGCTCCCGCAAGCTTTCAGCGAGTCGCCGCCAGACTCTCCAAAAAGCTCTCCAGAACCAGATGCGGGCGACGGCCCTTGCGTGTAACCGATGCCAGGCTCAGGTCATAAAAACGTGCCTTGGGTTTCAGTGCACGCAAACGGCCTTGCTGCACCCAGAGGCTGGCGTAGTGATCCGGCAGGTAACCGATGTAGCGCCCGGTCAGGATCAGAAAGGCCATGCCCTCGCGATCCGACGCACTGGCGGTGCAATTGAGCGCCTGGTAATGGGCCTGAATCTCGGCGGGCAAACGGAAGGTCGGGGCGATGGCGTCCTGGCTGTTGAGGCGCTCATCGTCCAGTTGTTTGTCGTCGACATAGAACAACGGATGGCCGACCGCGCAATACAGCAGCGAGCGTTCGCTGTAGAGCGGCTGATACTCCAGCCCCGACAACGCGCTGGCTTGCGGCACCACGCCAACATGCAAGCGACCGTCGAGCACGCCTTGTTCGACTTCATTGGGCGCGATCATGCGGATCTGGATCTGCACGTCGGGGCCGCGTTCCTTCAGTTGGGCCAGGGCGTGGGTGATGCGCATGTGGGGCAGGGTGACCAGGTTGTCGGTCAGGCCGATGGTTAACTCGCCGCGCAAGTGTTGGTGCAGGCCGTTGACCTCGGTGCGGAAACTTTCCAGCGCACTTAATAGCTGCAACGCAGATTGGTAGACCTCGCGGCCTTCTTCGGTCAGGGAAAACCCCGCGCGACCTCGCTGGCACAGGCGCAGGCCGAGGCGCTGCTCCAGATCGCTCATTTGCTGGCTGATAGCCGAACGACCGATACCCAGCACCGATTCCGCCGCGGAAAAGCCGCCGCACTCCACCACGCTACGAAAAATCCGCAGCAGGCGGATATCAAAGTCACTGACTTGCGCTAACGGATCGGGGCGACGGGTACTCATAGTTTAGTCCGGGCCTGACTGAAGGTTAGAAAAGTTGGATTTCACCGACTTTATCCCCGTGGCAATTTAGCTGCAAGAACGCTTTTGATCTCCACGCCGCTTATTTGCTCTGCGAGGTTTTGCCCATGAACGTGCCTGAAAACGCCCCGACTTCCCTGGCCAGCCAGCTCAAGCTTGACGCTCACTGGATGCCCTACACCGCGAACCGCAATTTCCAGCGTGACCCGCGTCTGATCGTGGCGGCCGAGGGCAGTTGGCTGACAGACGACAAGGGCCGCAAGGTCTACGATTCGCTCTCGGGTCTGTGGACCTGCGGCGCCGGGCACACCCGCAAGGAAATCCAGGAGGCGGTGGCCAAGCAATTGGGCACCCTCGATTACTCGCCGGGCTTCCAGTACGGTCACCCGCTGTCGTTCCAGTTGGCCGAGAAAATCACCGACCTGACCCCGGGCAATCTGAATCACGTGTTCTTCACCGATTCGGGTTCCGAATGTGCAGATACCGCGGTGAAAATGGTGCGTGCCTACTGGCGCCTGAAAGGCCAGGCGACCAAGACCAAGATGATCGGCCGCGCTCGTGGTTATCACGGCGTGAACATCGCCGGCACCAGCCTCGGCGGCGTGAACGGCAACCGCAAACTGTTCGGTCAGGCAATGATGGATGTCGATCATCTGCCGCACACCTTGTTGGCGAGCAATGCTTTCACTCGTGGCATGCCGGAGCAGGGTGGTATCGCGCTGGCGGATGAATTGCTCAAGTTGATCGAACTGCACGATGCCTCGAACATCGCTGCGGTATTCGTCGAGCCATTGGCCGGCTCCGCTGGCGTGCTGGTTCCGCCGCAGGGTTACCTCAAACGTCTGCGCGAGATCTGCGATCAGCACAACATCCTGCTGGTGTTCGACGAAGTGATCACCGGTTTCGGTCGTACCGGTTCGATGTTCGGTGCCGACAGCTTTGGTGTCACTCCGGACCTGATGTGCATTGCCAAGCAAGTCACCAACGGCGCGATCCCGATGGGCGCGGTGATTGCCAGCTCCGAGATCTACCAGACCTTCATGAACCAGGCGACGCCTGAGTACGCGGTGGAATTCCCGCACGGCTACACCTATTCCGCGCACCCGGTGGCTTGCGCCGCGGGCTTGGCGGCACTCGACCTGCTGCAAAAGGAAAACCTGGTGCAGAGCGTGGCTGAAGTCGCGCCGCATTTCGAAAACGCGCTGCACGGTATGAAGGGCAGCAAGAACGTCATCGACATTCGCAACTACGGGTTGGCCGGTGCGATCCAGATTGCACCTCGCGACGGCGATGCCATCGTGCGTCCGTTCGAAGCTGGCATGGCGCTGTGGAAAGCCGGGTTCTACGTGCGCTTCGGCGGCGACACCCTGCAGTTCGGCCCAACCTTCAACAGCAAGCCGCAGGACCTTGATCGTCTGTTCGATGCAGTCGGCGAAGTGCTGAACAAGATCGACTGATTCCCTCTTCTATATAAAGGCGTCCTTTCAAAGGACGCCTGTGGACAATTTCAGGAGCCCCGCATGAGCCTCATCCCGCATTTGATCAATGGCGAACTGGTGACCGAAGACGGTCGCACGGCCGATGTGTTCAACCCGTCCACCGGCCAGGTTATCCACAAGCTGCCGTTGGCCAGCCGCGAAACCATTCAGAAAGCCATCGACTCGGCCAAGGCTGCGTTCCCGGCCTGGCGCAATACGCCAGCGGCCAAGCGCGCTCAGGTGATGTTCCGTTTCAAGCAACTGCTGGAACAGAACGAATCCCGCATCGCACAACTGATCAGCGAAGAACACGGCAAGACCCTGGAAGATGCTGCCGGTGAATTGAAGCGCGGGATCGAGAACGTCGAGTTCGCGTGCGCGGCACCGGAAATCCTCAAGGGTGAGTACAGCCGTAATGTCGGGCCGAACATCGATGCCTGGTCGGATTTCCAGCCATTGGGTGTAGTGGCCGGCATTACCCCGTTCAACTTCCCGGCCATGGTGCCGCTGTGGATGTATCCGTTGGCGATTGTCTGCGGCAACTGCTTTATCCTCAAGCCGTCCGAGCGCGATCCAAGCTCCACGCTGCTGATCGCTCAATTGTTACTGGAAGCCGGCCTGCCGAAAGGCGTGCTGAGTGTGGTGCATGGCGACAAGGCCGCAGTGGACGCGCTGATTGAAGCGCCGGAAGTCAAAGCGTTGAGCTTCGTCGGTTCGACGCCGATTGCCGAATACATCTACGCCGAAGGCACCAAGCGCGGCAAACGCGTCCAGGCGCTGGGCGGGGCGAAGAACCATGCGGTATTGATGCCGGATGCGGATCTGGACAACGCGGTCAGCGCGTTGATGGGCGCCGCTTACGGTTCGTGCGGTGAGCGCTGCATGGCGATTTCGGTGGCCGTGTGTGTCGGTGACCAGGTGGCGGATGCGTTGGTGGCCAAACTGACACCGCAGATCAAGGCACTGAAAATCGGCGCGGGTACAACTTGTGGCCTGGACATGGGGCCTCTGGTCACCGGTCAGGCGCGGGACAAGGTCAGTGGTTATGTTGAAGACGGCGTAGCCGCCGGTGCGACGCTGGTGGTGGACGGTCGTGGTCTGAGCGTGGCCGGTCATGAGGACGGCTTCTTTCTGGGCGGCTGCCTGTTCGATAACGTCACGCCGGAGATGCGCATCTATAAAGAAGAAATCTTCGGGCCGGTGCTGTGCGTCGTCCGGGTCAACAGCCTGGAAGAGGCGATGCAACTGATCAACGATCACGAATATGGCAACGGCACCTGCATCTTTACCCGTGATGGGGAAGCGGCGCGGTTGTTCTGCGATGAAATCGAAGTGGGTATGGTCGGCGTCAACGTACCGTTACCGGTGCCAGTGGCGTATCACAGCTTTGGCGGCTGGAAGCGTTCGCTGTTCGGCGATCTGCATGCTTATGGTCCGGATGGCGTGCGGTTCTATACCCGTCGCAAGGCTATTACCCAGCGCTGGCCGCAACGGGCAAGTCATGAAGCTTCGCAATTCGCATTCCCTAGCTTGTAAGTAGAAGGGCAGAAGGCCGACCTCTAGAGGTCGGCCTTTGTGTTTTCGGGCTGTTTTGACCTATATGACAGAAATGTGAAATTAGAGGTTGACGGCAGATTCTGGACGTCTATAATTCGCCCCACTTCCGGCGCAGTCGAAACGGAAAACTCCTTGGTAAAC